>NZ_WHJF01000039.1:0-55890 GCF_011682185.1 Massilia genomosp. 1 | reverse complement strand
ACGGAAGGACGCAAACACGGCACGGTGACCGAGTTCAAGGCCGATCTGCTCGCCCATGGCGGCGATCCGAACGAGATCAAACACGTCTGCATGGATATGAGCGCGGCCTACACGAAGGGCGTGACCAAGGAACTGCCGCAAGCCCAGATCAGTTTCGACCGCTTCCATGTGATCGCGCTGGCCAACGAGGCAATGGACAGCGTCAGACGCCAGGAGATGCGCGAACAACCTCGTGTCGTGCGTGCGGCGGTGGGAAACGAGAAGAAGGAAATCAAGGGCATGGCGTGGGGCATGCGCAAGGACCATGCCGACTGGACCGTGGAGCAGAGCAACACGATGTATCGCTTGCAGCGCTCCAACCTCAAAAGCGCGCGCGCCTGGCGCATGAAAGAGGCGCTTCGCGCGACCTACAAGACGGGCGTGACCAGCAACTGCCCGGAGCAAGCCGAAGCGGCGTTGATAAAGTGGATATCGTGGGCCCGACGCAGCCGCCTTGAGCCATTCAAGAAACTCGCCACGACGCTCAAGGATCGCATGGCGGGCGTCGTACGCGGCATGCTCGATGGACGCAGCAACGCCTACGTCGAGGCGATGAATGGGATGCTCCAACAAGTCAAACGGGCCGCCCGCGGATTTCGCACCGTGAAGAACTTCGTCGCCATCGCCTACCTTCGCATGTCCAAGTTCAAAAAACCTTCCGGCCAATCCACTACAACCAGCCGCCGCTCCGTTGCGATCTACCATCTACCGTGCCGGCTGTCCAGTTCCACTCAAAACGGCATAGAGCCCCATTTCTTCAACGTTGTCTCTGGCGCACCGATACGCTTTGCGAATTCCGGCCATGTCAGGCCCAACTTCGATTTTGCGCTGCGCAAGAATTCTTGCTGCGTCATGTTCATTGTCATCATCAATTTTCAATACGTACCCAATGGGCATCATAGCACCATTGCAAACATCAGCATCAACTTTGGTTTGGAAATTTCAAGATGGGGCTGGCACGCGTCGATATCGCCATGACCGAGGATTAGCATCAGCGTGTCGATCTCGTGGCCTTGCGCCAGCAGCCGGGACGCCATCGCGCGCCGCCCGGAATGGGTTGAGCCGCCCTTGATGCCAACGTCCCGGTAAAGCTTACGGCGACTCGAGGATGTCGGCCGGCGCCGTACAAGCATCCTGAACGCGTGATTACAACCCTAATCACGCGTTCATGACGCTGCCCTAAAACGGGCGTATAGTTGCTTCTAAATTATGCCCAACAGGAGATCACGTGCGCCAACCTCAACAATCAGCATATATTTACCGAGCAGCCCTAGCCCGGATATTTCATGAGTCTGTCAATCTGAGGGCCGGGTGCGCCGAACATGTTCGCGGCATGTTGATTGCTCGCTTCCTGATGTCGGTTCTGCCGCGCGGCCAGATTACAGACGTAACTCTCCCTACTCCCCTTGCTTTATAGCGTGCCCGGGACAGCACTTGGCGGGCTTATGGTGCCAGCGCGCGGGCGGCAGTGGGGAAGACGTGCTTGAGTGGATGCTGGGATGCGAGCAGGACGCGCACGCGCCGCGTGTTGCGCACGACAGCCGCGCCGATCTTGAGCAGTTTGATGCGGATCGTCGCCGTGCAGGCGCGTGCCAGTTCCGTGCCGACCAAAGCCAGGCGGCGCAAATTGATCATCAGGGTATAGGCGAACGCTGCCAGTAGCAGCCGCAGTTGGTTGGCCTGGAATTTGTGGCAGCTCGCACGGCGTCCGAACAAATCGAGCTGCGCCTTCTTGATACGGTTCTCTGCTTCGCCGCGGGCGCAATACACGCGTTCGTACAGTGCCTTGGGACCTCCAGTGAGGTTGGTGACGATGAAACGCGGGTTGGCGCCGCGCGCATCGTGTTCCAGCCGCGCGATGACGCGCCGTTGCCGATCCCACGTCCCCGCCGCATAAGTGAATTCTCCAATCATGCGTTGCTTGGAGCCGGCCTTCTGATCGCGCAGCAAGTACGGATAGACCTTGTGCCCAGGATGCCGCACCGTCGTGCTCGGGCCAGGCGCCATCCCGGCCAAGCCCATCACGCGCATCAGGCGCTGAACCCGCTTGCGGTTCACCAGCCAGCCCAGCCGCAGCAGGATCACCACCATCCGCCGGCTAACGTAGAACGGGTGCTGGGTGTACTTCTCGTCGACGGACACGGCCACACGTGGTCGATACACCGTGGCCCGCGACATGCCAGCCAGCTCGCACTGTCGCGATAGCGGCAGTTTGGGCTCCGGCTCGATTCACCCCAGCCGCACCGCGCCATTTACAGGCCTAACTTTTTTGAGCCAGTCCAGCTCCATCTTCAGGCGCCCGACTTCGCCAAACAGGCGGTCTTCGTTCTCGTGCTCCAGTTCAACCTTGGGGCCGCGCTTACCCTCGAACAAGGTGCCGGCGTTCGCCAGGATCTCCTTCGTCCATTGGCTCACCATCACAGGATGGACGCCGTGCAGTTGGGCGATCTCGTTGACCGTCTTGACCCCTCGCACGGCCTCCAGACCGACTTTCGCTTTGAACTCCGCGCTGTGCACTTTCCGCTTCTTTGTTTCCGTCATTCCCTGCTACCCTCCGTTGAGGACCATAGCTTAAACTGCTCTCTCAAATCGTGGGTCCACTATATCCCGCGCACGCCTGTGTGGGCCACTGCGAAAGTGCTCGATTCGACGTTTTTCCCTGGGTAGGTCGCGGCGCGCCACTATCTTGTCGGGCAGCGGCCATTTTCTGCCGTGCCGGGCTCGCTTGGCTTACCATACGGAGACTGGTTCGGCTTTGAACAGGAGTGGTCAATGGCAGATTTGTACGACACCGACGTGGTGGCCTGGGCTTACCAACAGGCTGCCTTATTGCGGGCGCGGCAGTGGTCCTCGCTCGACCTGGAGAACATCGCCGAAGAAATCGAAGGCGTTGCCAAGGCCGAAAAACGCGAGCTGGGACGCCGCATGTCGGCCTTGTTTGCGCAGTTACTCGAATGGCATACGCAGCCCGAGCGGCGCAATACGGCCTTGTTGCGCAGCATCGGCGACCAGCGCATGAGCATTGCGCGCGTCTTGCGCAAGATGCCCAGTTTGCAGTCGGCCCTGCTCGATGTCGAATGGCTCGACGATGCGTGGAAAGATGCCCTCGGCATCGCCGCCGGACAGATGGAACTGGCGGGGCTCCCGCGCAGGAGCACCTGGACCTTGGTCCAGGTGCTCAACGCGAATTTTCTGCCCGATTAAGCTGGCCGGACCGGTTTTCCCTCATCAATCAGGTGGCGCGCCAGCGTCGACCCGGCTTGGCCGGATCGGCGCAAGCACACTACCCGTGAACAACGCAGCCTTAGCGCTTGGTCTGGAAAAACCGCATCATTTCACGGCTGGCGTCCGGCCCCTTGCCATCGGTATAGCTGCCGCGTGCGCTGCCGCCGGACCAGGCATGACCCGCGCCATGAATCAGCCACTGTTCCGCCTGCGGCGTGCCATCGACCGCCTGGTGTACGGTGCGCGTGTAGGCGTGTCCGTCCGGTACACGGCCCGGCTCGATAATCTCCTGCATCACGTTGTGCGCGCCGCGCTTGATCAGCTCGTCGCCATTGACCGGATGCACGGTCGTATCCTTGTCGCCATGGAAGACGATGATGGGAATCGACTTGCCGCTGGCGCGCTGCGGCCCGAAATTGCCCTTCATGGCGGCCAGCGCCGACGGCAAGTCGTGCGCCGAGGCGAACGGCAGGCCGGAATGCACGCCCACCGCCGCATACAGTTCCGGATACAAGGTGCCCATGATGGTCGCCATCGCCCCGCCGGCGGACAGCCCGGCCACATACACCTGGCTGGCGTCGACCGCATGGTTGTGCATGATGGTTTCGGTAATGCCGGCAATAATCGATGGCTCGCCCTGGCCGCGCTGTTGATCGACCGCATTGAACCAGTTCCAGCAGCGCGAGGAATTGGCTTGCATCGATTGCGCCGGGTACACAACCAGGCATTGCATTTCCTCGGCCAGCACATTCATCTGCGTGCCGGTGGCGAAGTCATCCGGGTCCTGCGTACAGCCGTGCAACATGACCACCAGCGGCATCGGCTGGCCGGTGTAGCTGCTCGGCACGTACAATTTATAGGTCCGGGTGCCGGCCGCATTCGTGAAGCTGCCGTCGGTAAATTTGCCGGGCAGCGCCTCGGCCGGGCTGGACGCGCCGCCGCCCTGCATGCCGTTCATGCCGCTCATGCCGTTCATCCCATTCATGCCGGGGATGTCGAAATGGGGCATCTTGAAGGCGGCATGGCCGTTCGCGCCGGCACGATCGAGCTTGGCGAGCAGGTCGGGCATCAGGTTGTTGAAGGCCTCGGTCGCATCCTGCACCACGCTCTTGACGTATTGCTCGTGGCTTGAGGCGCCCGGCGCATGCGGCTGGGACGCCGCCTGCGGCTGCGGCCCGGGCGGCGCGCTGCCCGCACGCGCCTGGCTGAAACCCTGCGCGCCATGGAGCGAAGGCATCGGCGGCGTGATCTCGCGCGCTCCCGCTGGCGCCGCCGGAGGATGGGCGGCGCCGCCTTTGTGGGGCGTCAGGACCTTGAGCGCATCCTGAATGACCTTGGTGGCGGATTTTGGCCCCTGGCCCATCAGGGTCTTGGTTGCCGCCCGCATGTTCGCGAACAGTTTGTCATTGAGTTTCATTGGCTTTTTCCTTATATAAGCGCATCAGAGGATGCGGCCCGCCAGTGCTGTCTTGATCACGCTGCTTGCATGCAGGGCTCCAAGTACAAAAATAGATTCGATGGTTGCCAGCGCCAGCTCTACCGAGACGTCGCTGGCGATGCTTGCCATGCCCAGTACCTGGATCTGCAAGCGTTCGCCCGCCGCCAGCGCCGCTTCGAGGTCGGCCCTGGAATAATGATGCATTCCAAGCACCAGGCTCTTGCGCGCCACCGTTTGCCGGACCACTTCGGCATGGGTATTGAGCTGATTGCGGATCGCCGTGCGTATCAGGTCGGTCCGGTTCGAATAAAAGCCTTCACTGACCAGGAGGTCGATCTGGCCAAGATCGATCAAGCCCAGGTTGATGGTGATTTTTTCCGATTCAGCGGGTTTCAGTTTCAGGTCGCGGGCGTTCATATGTCTCCAATATCATCTGCGTGGCATCCGTACGCCATCTGTATGGATGGTAGTCTACCCTTGTGAGCTTCTCCGTCAAGCGCGATTCGTCTGAATGCGATAATGACGTTTTTATGTATCAATCCCGTCACAGCGGAGAAACGATGGCAAACATTACAGGAATCGACCACGTGCAGGTGGCCATGCCGGTCGGTGCCGAAGACGCCGCGCGCGCCTTCTACAACGGGGTGCTCGGCTTGCCCGAAGTACCCAAGCCGGCCCACCTGGCCGTGCGCGGCGGCGCCTGGTTCCAGTGCGGCAGCGCCCAGTTGCACCTGGGGGCCGACAGCGCCTTCCAGCCCGCCAAGAAAGGTCACCCGGCCCTGATCGTCGCCGGTTTCGATGCGTTCGTCGGTGCGTTGAGGGGTGCTGGCGTCGATGTCCAGGTCGAAGAAATGGTCGCCGGGCTGCAACGCGCCACCGTGAACGATCCTTTCGGAAACAAAGTCGAGCTCATCGAGCAACGTTAAAAGAAGGCATAATCCGCGCATGAGTCCCGACCTGCAAGCCGGCTTCCGCTTCGAGTGGAGCTACACCGTCCCTGCGCGCGCCAGCGTGCCGCAGCTGTACCACGACACCGGTTTCTGCCTTGACATGCCCGACGTGCTGGCCACCGGTTACCTGGTCGGCATGATGGAACTGGCCTGCGTGCATGGCGTCATGCCGTTCATGGACTGGCCGCGCGAGCAAAGCCTGGGCACGATGGTGCATTTTTCGCATTTCGCCCCGACCCCGCCCGGCATGATCTTGCTGATCAAGGGCGAAGTGCTGGAAGTCGACGGCCGCCGCCTGTTGTTCCGCGTAGAAGCGTGGGATGGCGTCGAGCGCATCTGCCAAGGCACCCACGAGCGCCATGTGATCGACCCGGTGCGCTTCAACGCCAAGGTTGCCGCCAAGGCCGCCGCCGCACTCACTACCGTCGTTCCCGCGCAGGGCCGCCTTGGCGCGGGAACCCAAGTTAGCCCTGTCGAGGCCGCATGAATCCCGAACTGCAGACGCCGGTGCCGTCCCCCTGCATCAGCCTGTGCGACATGGCGCCCGATACCGCGGCCGGCAAGGGCCTGTGCCGCGGTTGCCTGCGCACCCTCGATGAAATCGTCGCCTGGGGCACTGCCCCGGATGAGTACAAACGCGCGGTCTGGGCTGACATCCGCCGCCGCGAATCCGAACTGGACTTCGACTAAATGAATTTCTACACCCCGCAGCAAGCAGTTACCGGCCCCGCCTACGGGACCGGCTTCAAGGTGTTTGCCACCATCGTCACCGTGGTGCTGCTGGTGTACGCCGCCAGCGTGGCATGGCGCTTTCCGCTGCCCTCGTTCGGCATGGGCGTCAAGGCGCTGCTGCTGGGCGCGATCGTCATGCTGGGTGTGAGCTACTACTGGTTCCTGCGCGCCACCACCACGGTGGACGCCACCGGCATCCGCCAGACCTGGCTGTACGACAAGCAGGTCGAATGGCGCGACGTGCGCGGCGCCAAGATGATCGGCATTCCCTACATGTCCTGGCTGTTCCCGCCGCGCATGGTTGTGCGCACCGGCAATTCCTTCACCACCTTCAATGGCGGCTCGCAAGCCGTCCTGATCGAGTTCGCCAAGATCTCGCTCGCGTTTCAAATGAAAAAATGAGTTACCCATGAGTGCAATGTTACATCCCGACCCGGCGCGCTTGCCGGCGTCGATGCAGGTGTTCGAACGCGGCTGGTTGTCATCGAACAATGTGCTGTTTACCGGGGCCGGCGAGGCCACCCTGATCGACAGCGGCTACAAGACCCACGTGCCGCAGACGCTGGCGCTGGTCGGCCATGCGCTCGGCGAGCGGCCTTTGGCGCGCGTCATCAATACCCACCTGCATTCGGACCATTGCGGCGGCAACGCGGCCCTGACGGCGCGCTACGGCTGCCGCATCGGCATTCCCGTGGCCGAGGCCGCCAATGTCGCGGCCTGGGACGAGCGCGCGCTCAGTTTCAAGGCCACCGGCCAGCAGTGCGAGCCGTTCAAGGCCGACTTTACCGTCTCGCCCGGCGACGAACTGGAACTGGGCGGCAAGCTGTGGCAAGCGCTGGGCGCGCCCGGGCACCATCCGCATTCGCTGATTTTCTTTTGCCCGGGCGAAGGCATCGTCATCTCGGCCGACGCCTTGTGGCGCAACGGTTTCGGCGTGATTTTCCCCGAGCTCGACGGTGAATCGGGCTTCCAGGAGGCGCGCGCCACGCTGGAACTGATCGACAGCCTCGACGCCCGTCTCGTCATTCCCGGGCACGGCGCCATGTTCACCGATGTCCAGCCGGCGCTGAAACGGGCGTTCACGCGCCTGGCTTTCCTCGAAGCCGACCCGCTGAGGAATGCCGAGAACGCGGTCAAGGTCATCCTCAAATTCCTGCTGCTCGAGCGCCAGCGCATCAGCCTGGCCGACGTGGCGGCCATGTTCGCCACCATTCCCGTGCTGGAAGGCGCGCGCCGGCGTCATCTGCATCGTTTCGAGACCTCCGGCCAGATGGCCGACTGGGCCGTGCAATCGCTGGTGCGGGCCGGCGCGGCCAAGCGCGATGGCGACGAACTGGTCAACAGCGACCTGTAAACACATTCCTGCCGCGTTTTCAAGCACGGTCGTACTTTTTTCGAACTATAATGGATGAGAATTTGCTTCCATCCACTTTTTTCGATTGCGAGACCGACATGGCATTGCCCGCCGCGCTGCAAAACCTCACCCTTCCCGTCATTGGATCGCCGATGTTCATCGCCAGCGGACCCGCGCTGGTGGCGGCGCAGTGCAAGGCGGGGATCGTCGGTTCCTTCCCCGCGCTCAACGCCCGTCCGGCCGAGCTGCTCGACACCTGGCTGAGCGATCTCAAGCAAGAGCTGGCCGATTACCAGGCCGCCAATCCGGGCGCGAAGGTGGGGCCGATCGCGGTCAACCAGATCGTGCATCAGTCGAATGACCGCCTGGAACACGACGTCGCGATGTGCGTCAAGCATCAAGTGCCGATCATCATCTCCTCGCTGCGCGCGCCGCCGAAAGAAATGCTCGACGCCATCCATAGCTACGGCGGGATCGTGCTGCACGATGTGGTGTCGATCCGGCATGCCGAAAAGGCGCTGGAAGCGGGCGTGGATGGCTTGATCCTGGTCGCGGCCGGCGCTGGCGGGCATGCCGGGCCGTTGTCGCCGTTCGCGCTGGTGGGTGAGGTGCGCAAGTTCTTCAACGGTCCGGTGGCATTGTCGGGATCGATTGCCACGGGCGACGCGATTCTGGCGGCGCAGGCGATGGGCGCCGATTTTGCGTATATCGGTTCGCGCTGGCTGGCGACCAGGGAATCGAACGTGACCGACGAATACCGCGCCGCGATCGTGGAATCGGCGGCGGCCGATATTGTGTACACGAACCTGTTTACTGGCGTCCACGGGAACTATCTGAAGAAATCGATCATCAACGCCGGGCTTGACCCGGATGCCTTGCCGGAATCGGACAAGTCGAAGATGAGCTTCGGTTCGGGCAGCGCCAAGGCCTGGCGCGATATCTGGGGCGCGGGGCAGGGCGTGGGGATGATGAATGATGTGCCGACGGTGGCCGAGATGGTGGCGCGCTTGAAGCAGGAATACGACGCCGCGCGCGCGCGGCTGGCGCTGTAAGCGCCCCGTCGTCCCGCGCAGGACAACCAACCTAAAGACCGTCGTTCCCGCGCAGGACAACCAACCTAAAGACCGTCGTTCCCGCGCAGGACAACCAACCTAACGACCGTCGTTCCCGCGCAGGACAACCAACCTAAAGACGAGGTTACTGCAGTTTGACCTTCCAGTTATCCTGCACGCACTTGACGTAGTTATCCGCAATCAACGCGCTGTACGGCGTCTGGTAACTCACCAGCTGGCATTGATTCTGCCCACCCTCATTCCAGTTTTTCTCCCAGTAGATGTTGTACGACGCCGAACTCGACGGTCCAAAGCGCTGCATCGTTGCGCACGATAACTGCTCGGCCCCTACATTCCAGCCCAACTCGCCAGCAAACTGCTTGTAATAGTTGATGCGGTTCTGCGCCGCCGCTTTTTCCGTCCCCTGTCCGCACTCGGCATTGATGATCATGATCGTCGTGGCGAAGTTGTTCCCCGCCCCGGCCGCGCGATCGGCCGCGTTCGGCACCCAGGTCCCATCGATCACATGCAGCATCGATGGCTTGGGCGGCTGCGGATACACAAAGAAGAACGACGCCGACGCCAGGTTCAGCCAGGTCGACGCCACCCGGTCCGGATCGCGCAGCAGAACCGATTGATCGCCGCCGAACATGATCTGCGAGAACGGCCCGTAGTTGTAGTTGTACGATAGCTGCTTGGCCCCGCGTCCGAAATACTTCTTGAAGCTGCCGTCCGCATTTTTCCCGCAGGTCCAGACCGCATTGAACACCGGATCGGCGCACTCGGCGTTGTAACCGCAGCCGGCCCCGGTTTCGTCGCAGCCCAGTTCGCGCAGGTACTTCAAGCCCTGGCGCCACTCGGGAATCGTGCTGCTCGCGTTGTGCTCGCCGGTTTCTTGCGCGAAGTGCGCGAACATGGTCGCCAGCGTGTGCCGGCAGATGCCGTCGGCATCGCGCCCGTCGCTGTAGTTGTCGCACAGGGCTGGAAACTTGGCCACCGCCTGCAGGAAACGCTGATACGTATAGCTCGGCTCGCGCAGCGCGAAGAAATGGTCCCATTTGGTCGCCGGCAACAGCCGCTCGACACGCTTGACGTTGATTGGATTGGCGCTGCGCCCCGGCACGACTTGCTCGACGCCCGCGTTGTCCAGCGTGCGGATCGATGCCTTGACGGTGCGGAAGAAGGCGTTGTCGGTCAGCTGCGCCTCACGCGCTTCGGCTTGCGCCTTGGTCGGCACGCCGCCCGGCGTCGGCGTCGGGGTTGGTGTCGGGGTCGGAGTCGGAGTCGGAGTTGGTGTCGGTGTCGGCGTCGGCGTCGGCGTTGGCGTTCCCGTTATCGCCTCCCACGGCCCCCATTGTTCCGTTCCTGGCACGTTCCCCTGCGTCCACCACTTCGCCTTGTAGAACTTGTTCTGGTAGCTCGCACATTGCCCTGCGGTATAGACCATGCCTGCGTTCCACGGCGCGCACATCGGACTCACGTCAAGCTTGGTCATCGACCGGCTTGCGCTCTGCGTCCCGACTGATTCGCCGCCCTTGCCATCGCTGCCGCCGCATCCGGCCAGCATGCCCGCCAGCAGTCCTACCGCCAGCGTCGATAATTGTTGTTTCATATTTGTACTCCAAGAAGTTGGATATCGGGCAAAAAAACCCGGAAACGCACGCTGGCGCTCCCGGGTCCTTGCCCTATAAGGTCAGGCGATGCTTACGGCAGCGCGACCGGCAGTTCTGGATACTCATCCGCCAGCGCATAGCGCTTGCCGCCGACCGTGATCACGTAGGCCGACGGCCCCGAAATCGGCAACTGGTAGTTGAGCGTGAGCGACACCGACGCGCCCGGCGCCAGCGCTTGCCATGCCGGAATCGTGAACTGCGCGCGGTTGAAGTTGGCCTTGAAGCCGCCGATATTGTTCGGCCCGTTGTACCCCGCCGCAATCACTTTCAGCCCATACCCCGACTGGTCGCTCATGTTGGCGGGCGCCGCCACCGGATACGAAAACTCCACCACGCTGCCGCCCGGAATCGTGGTGGCCGACTTGTTGGTCACCGTCATCACCGGATTGATCGGGAAGTTGCTGTCACCCATTTTCCAGCCACCCAGCTCGATGCTCACTTTGGCGCTGCTGGCCGGCATGACCGTTTCAGCGCGCTTGTTGCCGTACGGCCCGGCCGCCTTGAAGGTGTTGAAGGTGTTGGTGGTCAGGGTGTTGCCCATCACATACTGGCCCTTGCCGCCGTTTTTGCTGGCATCCCACGCGTAGTCGCCCGCCATCTCCCAGATCATGATGCCGCCGACCTTGTTGTCGACGATGTAGCGCGCCTTGGCATCCATCGATTGCGCCGTCTCGGTCGAGAGGAACACTTTGGTGGTCGGGTTCCACAGCCACGGCGCGGCCATGGTGGCGCTGTAGTTCGGCTGGTAAGTGCCGCGCAGGGTCTTGTCGCTCACCTTGTAGGCGTCCAGGTAGTCCGGCAGGATGGCTTTTTCCAGGTTCAGCGCATGCCACAACGGATTGCCGCCGCCGGGAATGGCCTGGCCCTTGACGTCGAGGTCGTGCCACAGATTGTCGATGCCGACTGCGCCTTCGCCGCAGGTTTTGACGCCGGCGCAGGTCACGGTCGAGCTGACCAGCGCGGTGGTGCCCCACAGGCCGTTGTTGCCGCCGTTCACGTTCCGCCAGCCGCGCGTGTAGTACGGCACGCCCAGGTTGATGCGCCCGGCTTGCAGCGCGCCACGGTAGTAGCGGTACGACCAGTCCACGTTCAGGTAGCCGATGTTGGCGAACTGGTAGGCGTTGCCGGCGCGCAGTTCGGCGTCGTTGCCGTCATCGAACAGGGCCGCGTTGGGACCGACGTACTGGTTCCAGCCGCCGTGCAGGTCGTAGCTCATCAGGCTGGCGTAGTCGAGGTACTTCAGGCCCGACAGGTTTTCCTCGCCGCGCAAGATCCAGGCCGAGGCCGATCCGGCGATGGTCAGCATGTAGTATTTCTTGTCGGCCACCGCTGCCGTGTCGAGCTTGGTGCGCACCCTTTCGAGCAGCACGTTGTAGCTCTTCATCAGGCCGGCCAGGCGTGGTTTCGACATGCCGAAGTCGAGCGGGTTGCCGGCCTCGTTGTTGGTGGTCGGGTGCTCGTAGTCGATGTCGATGCCGTCGAAGAAGCGGTACTGGCGCAGGAACGCCACCATCGAGTCGGCCAGGGTGTCGATACCGGCGCTGTTGAGCGAGCCGTCGGCGTTGGTGGTGGCCGTGTAGAAGCCGCCGCTGCCCGCCCAGCCGCCCACCGACAGCATGATTTTCACATCGGGATGCTTGCGCTTGTATTGCGCCAGCAGGTTGAAGTGGCCTTTGTAGGGCAGGCTCGGGTCCATGGCGGCAGCCGGGTTCTCGGGCCAGGTGAGACCGGTATCCGGGTTGCTCGCGCCGCTGCCCAGCAAGAGCCTGGATGTGGCCGGGTCGACCGCGGCGAAGGCGTAATTGACGTGGGTGATCTTGTCCCACGGGATGTTGTTGACGAGGTAGGAAGGCGTGCCATCCTTGCCCGTGCGCCAGCTGGTGAAGTAGCCGACGATGCGCCGATTGAGCCCGTGCGCGAGCACTTCGCGGCCGTTGGCGTCGTACACGCCGCAGTACGGCACGTTGGGGACTGTGGAAGTGAGGCCGTCGGGGCGGCAGGCGACCGTGGGTGTCGGCGTCGGCGTCGGCGTCGGCGTTGGCGTCGGAGTCGGTGTCGGTGTCGGTGTCGGTGTTGGTGTTGGCGTCGGCGTCGGAGTCGGAGTCGGAGTCGGCGTCGTCGACAGCGCCCACGGTCCCCATTCCTCGGCGCCGGGCACGTTGTTCTGTGTCCACCACTTCGCCGTGTAGGTTTTGCCCAGGTGGCTGACGCAGGCGCCAGCCGTATAAACCTGGGTGGCGGACCATGCGCTGCACACCACCACTTGGGCCAGTTGGCGCTTCGACTCGCCACCCTGGCCTTGAACGGCGTCAGGACTGCTGGCGCCTCCGCACGCTACCAGGGCGCTGCCGAGAAGGGCGCCCATCAAACGATTGATCGTCATTATTGTTGTCTCCGTGATTCATTGTGTTCCCCCCTCAGAAATCATGATTGGGGGGATAGTTAGTGTAGAAGTCATTCGGCCATCGGAAATTGGTCGTCGACAGCGTCACCGACATATCGAGCCCTTCCACGTAATGCCACCAGCCGACCGGCAGGAACAGGATCTCGCCCGGTTCCAGCACGCATTCGAGCACCTGCACCTCGGCCATGGCGGGAAAGCGCGCCAGGTCGATGTTGCGGGCGTCCACCTCGGTAAAGCAGTGCCGGTGGTTGTAGACCCTTGGCGTGTCCGACGGCGCCATCAGCTTGATCTTCTTGCGCCCGATGATCTGGGCCATGAAGTTATTGGTCAGGTCGTGGTGGAACGGGGTCACCGTGCCGGCCGGGCCGAACCAGAAAAAGCCGCGCCGCCCCGGATCGTCATCGAGGTACTCGGGCAGGGTGCCTACGTCCTCGAACAATTCCTTCAACGCTACACTGTTGAGCGAGTCGTTGTTGGCGGTCATGTAGAAGTCATTCGTGCGGCCGCTGGTGCGGACCATCTCCACGTACTCGCCGAAAGGCATCTTGCGCTTGTGGGCGATACTGTTGAGCTCGTATTGGGGATCGGCTTCGCGTCCGAACTGCACCTCGACCTCGCGTTCGCCGAAGCGCTGCGCAAAATAGTCGAGGTTCCATTTCTGGCGTGCCGGGAAATGCTCCAGCATGCCGGTGATGATCACCGGCCGGTTGGTGCGGTAATACTGTTGCAGGAAGTCCTCGCCGGAGAGCTTCTCCCGTCGTTCAATCCCCTCGTCGTACAGCCGGTTCAATTGCGCCTGGATGTTCAGCACCCAGTCGCGCTTGTTGACCCGATTGGCCAGCCTGCGCGCAGCCTGCAAGTACGGGCTGCGCAGCGCCGCGTCGATTTCGGTCCGGGCGTTGGCCTGCGACACGTTCGATTTGACCAGGATGGCGGCAATCGCCTCGGGCGAGGTGCCGAGCATCAGGTTTTCGCCGATCCAGCGGCGCCAGTCGTCGTTGACCTGCATTGTTGGCGACACCTGCGGCTTTACGTTCGATTGAATTTTCAAGAGGTTTCTCCAGGAGGTTGCGGGCATGGAGATGCCGGCCGCCTTGTAAGAAGCAGCCGGCACCTCCGCTTAGCCGCTTAGCGGCCCTTCCATACTGCGCTGGTCAGGGCACCGTTGGCGTCGCCGTCGAGTTCCCAGGAGAACGCGCCACGCAGGCCCTGATCACGCATATATTGCATTTTCACACCGATGGTGGCCGGATCGTCATAGCTCCACCATTCGCTGTTGGTCGTCAGCAGGTACAACTGCTTGCTCACCGGATGAGTCCAGCGGGTGCCGGCCTTATTGATGAGAACCTTGTAGTCGTCGATGCCGGCTTCGTACTGGCCGGCTGCCGCGCCGCTTGCTGCCTGGTACAAACCGTCGCCGCGCGGGCCGGGGCTCACGCCTTTCCAGCCACGGCCGTAGAACGGCACGCCCAGCAGGATTTTGTTTTTCGGCATGCCGGCTGCGACCAGCGTTTTGATCGCGTCGTCGGTGTTGTACTTGACCAGGTTGCCGGTCGCCGGGTCGGCGGGATCACGGTACAGCGGCGCGTGGAAATTCGTCGTGTTTTCCCATCCGCCGTGGAAGTCGTACGTCATCACGTTGACCCAGTCCATATATTGACTATACAGCGCAGGTTCGGTCTGGGCAATCTTCTCGCCGCCGGCGCCGATGGCGGCCGTCAGCGGATAGCGTTTGCCGTCGAGCTTGCCCTGTGCGTCGAGCTGGGCGCGGAACTCGGCCATCAACAAGGTGAAGTTACGCTTGTCGTTGACCGGGTCGACCGTGTTGTACGACTGGCCGCCACCGCCCGGGTATTCCCAGTCGATATCGATGCCGTCGAACACGCCCTTGGCCGCGCCCGGACCGCCGCGTCCATCCTGCACCGGCAAGTCACCGGCGAGGAATTGCTTGATGCACGACCTGGCCAGTTGCTTGCGCAGGGCGTCGGTCTTGGCGGCCGCCGAGAAGTAGCGCGACCAGCTCCAGCCGCCCAGCGAAATGAACACTTTCAGGTTCGGGTGGGCCGCTTTCAGCAGTTTCAGCTGGGCGAAATTGCCGGTCAGCTTGGCATCCCACGGGATGACCTTGCCATCGACGGTGCGCGCGGGCGAGCGCTGGTAATCGGCGTAGGCATCGCCGCCGGTGCCGGCGTCGGCTGGCGGCGGCGTGGTGTTGCCGGTTTCGGCCTTGGTCACCATGTCGCACTCGTAGCCGCCGTTTTTGGCGTAGACGTTGCCGAAGGCATAGTTGATGAAGGTGAGCTGATCGGCCACGCTGGTCGGTACGCCGTTCACTGGTGTTTTGGTGGTATGGATGTCGGCCACTTCGTAACTACGGCCGTACACGCCCCACTGCGCAAAATAGGAGCCGATTTCACGTCCGCCAACCGGTGTTGGGGTGGGCGTCGGTGGCGTTGGGGTCGGTGTTGGCGGCGTTGGCGTCGGTGTCGGCGGGGTTGGCGTCGGCGTCGGGGTATCGGTGCTCAGTTCCCACGGTCCCCATTGTTCGGTGCCGGGGACATTGTTCTGGGTCCACCATTTGGCTTTGTAGACCTTGCCCTGGTAGACCGCGCAATGACCGGCGGTGTAGATGGCGGTCGCATTCCAGTTGGCGCAGGCGACCACGGCCGCAGCCGTTTTGGTCATGCTGCCCTGCATGTCGGATTTCTCGCCGCCGCTGCCGCCGCAAGCGGCGAGCATGCCGCCGATGAGCGCGATCAGCAGGCTGCTCTTTGTGTTGTATTGCATGTTGTCTCCTTGGTCGATAGGTGTCCGTTTTACGATCTTCTGCAATCGGAACTGCGCCGATCAATCCGGAAAACGGTGAGCCAGAGTGAGCCTCGGATAATTGGTAGTCAAGTGGTTTTAGCGAGTTGAGTAAAATGAAATACCAGTTAGATTTGTGAAAGAATGTCGCGTCCGGGCAAGGTATGCATTTATCGCCCATGCATATGCGGGAAACGAATTGTTAAATGTGGAGGCTGAGAAAGGCGGGATATCAGAGAGATATCAAATTGTACACAAGGTCAGTAGTACCGCTTTAGTACCCGTTTAGATTGGTATTAACGACGCCGCGAGCGCTTGCGGCGTGTTTTTCCTGCTTGTCACGATGTTGTGGAAAATCACCGTGGTTTCAGGTCTTCCGCGCGGATTGCCCACAGGCCAGGCAAGTTGCGCCAGTAGCCATACACATCCATGCCGAAACCGACCACGAACTTGTTGGGAATGGACAGGCCGACGATGTCCGGCTTGACCGGTTTGCTGCGTTTCAGGGCCTTGTCGGCAAACACGGCGATGACGACCTCGGCCGCGCCCATGTCGAGCAGGCGCTGCTTGACCTGGGCCAGCGTTTCGCCCTCGTCCAGGATATCGTCGAGCACGATGATGATGCGCCCGGCGACGCTGGGGCGCGGGATGACTTTCCACACCACATTGCCGCCCTGATCGTCGTCGCCGTAGCGGCTGACGTGGATGTAGTCGAATTCGAGGGGGAAGCGCAGCTGCGGGAGCAGGTTGCCGGTGAACACGACGGCGCCGCCCATGACGCCGAGGACGAGGGGGAAGGCGGCGTTGTCAAGGCGGTCGAAGCGCTCGTTGAGCTTGTCGGCGACCTGGCGCACGGCGGCCTGGACGGCGGCGGCGTCGAAGATTTCTTCCGCCTTGTCGAGAAGGGCGCGGGCACGTTCAGCGTGGAATGCTTGCATGGTGGTTAGCTCATAAAGGACACCAGGCAATTATGCTGCAAAGTGCAATGCACAATGGGAAGCGTTGGCATTGTGCGACAGCCCCCCGTCCATCCTGCCACCACGGGGAGTGGCCATCAAACCATTTAACTGTAATCCCGCAAATCCTCAATCACCGTGCCATCGTCAGCCAGGGTCCCCGGCGACTCGAACCGCACCTCCCCGCGCAACTTGGTCACCTCGCGAATCGACTCCACGATCGCCGCCGCCTGGGCCGCGTCCGGCGCCGTGGCTACCTCGCAGTGCAAGGTCATCACATCGTTCGCCATCCGCCCGGTCACCACCAAACGCGCCTTCAAGATCCCCGGATGCCGCCGCACGATATTGTTTACCTGCGACGGATGCACGAACATCGCGCGCACCTTGGTCGTTTGATCCGCCCGTCCCAGCCAGCCGCGAATCCGGCTGTTGGTGCGCCCGCAACGCGATGCCTCCGCATCGACCAGCAGCGCCGACATATCCCCCGTCGCAAAGCGGATCAGCGGATAATCGGCATTAAACAAGGTCACCACGATCTCGCCGATATCGCCCGGCGCCACCGGCTCGCCGCTGCCGGGCCGCACGATTTCGAGCACCACATCCTCGTCGAGCATCATGCCGGGATTGAGCACGCCGCCGGTTGCCGTCTCGTACGCCATGCTGCCGATATCGGCCGACGCATAGGTCTGGAACACATGCGGCACGCCGTTCTCGCGAAACCACGTGCGCAAGGACTCCGGCAGCGCCTCGGCGCCCATCAGCGCGCGCTGCATGCTGCTGATATCGGCCCCCATCTCGCGCGCCTTCTCGATGATGATGCGCAAAAACGATGGCGTGCCCACGTACGTATCCGGACGCAGGTCGGCGATCGCCTGCACCTGCATCTCGGTCTGCCCGGCGCCGGCCGGAATCACCGCGCAGCCGATGCGCGCCGCCCCGCCTTCGACCATGAAGGCGGCCGGCGTGAAGTGATACGAAAAGCAGTTTTGCAGCAGCCCGCCCGCGCGCACGCCGGCCGCGTACATCGGCCGCGCAAAGCGCCACCAGTCCTGGCCGCGCCCCTCCGGATCGAAAATCGGCCCCGGCGACACATACACGCGCGCCAGCTCGCCCACGGGCGTCAGCGCCAGCCCGCCGAACGGGCGCGCCGCCGTCTGCAGCGCCTTCAGGTCGGCCTTGCGCGTGATCGGCAGCGACGCCAGCGCGGCGCGGCTGTTGATGGCGGCGCTATCGACGCCGTCGAGGATGCGCGCCCAACCCGGCGCGCTGCGGGCGCGCTCGATCAGTTGCGGCAGGCGCGCCATCAGGTCACGTTCGCGCTCCTGCGGGTCGCGCCTCTCCAATGCGTCGAGCGTGTCGACGGTATCGACGGGGCAGTCCACCTTCATGCTTGTTCTCCGATCTGGCGTTGCAGCTTGCGCGTCAGTTTTGCAAAAATCAGTTCATAGGCGCGCCGCAGCAGCGCCGCCGCTTCGGCATCGCTGAGCGCCTTCGCGTCCTCCACGTACACCCATTTCGCCCGCGCCAGGTAAGGCGCCGGAATGATGCCGGGACGGTCGGTCAGCTCCAGAAAGCGCTCGTCCTCCACCTTGAAGCAGATGCCTTTGGCGGGCGCCGCGTGGTCCGACATCGCGAACATTTTTTCGCCCACCGAAAACACCGCCCGCGTGTCCCACTTCCGGTCTTCGGTCGCGCCGGGAAAAGTCCGGCACAGCGCCTTGGCAACTTCAAAATCCATGATCGATCCTTCAAGCCAGCCAGCGTTTGCGGCGGCGATAAAATTTCATGTCCCTGAAGCTCTTGCGCCCGGCCCCGGACACGCCCAGATAGAACTCCTTGACGTCTTCATTGCTGGCCAGTTCCTTCGCCTCGCCTTCCATCACCACGCGCCCGTTTTCGAGGATGTAGCCAAAGTCGGCGTAACGCAGCGCCACCGTGGTGTTCTGCTCGGCCAGCAGGAACGACACGCCTTCCTTCTGATTGAGGTCCTTGACGATGTCGAAGATCTCTTCGACGATCTGCGGCGCGATGCCCATCGACGGTTCATCGAGCAAAATCATGGACGGCTTGGCCATCAGCGCGCGTCCGATCGCGCACATCTGCTGTTCGCCGCCCGATGTGTAGCCGGCCAGGCTGGCGCGCCGCTCTTTCAGGCGCGGAAAATACTGGTACACCGCTTCCAGCGCGGCTTTCAGTTCGGCGCGCGAGACAGTGCGCGTGTAGGCGCCGGTCAGCAGGTTTTCTTCGATGCTCAGGTGGCCGAAGCAGTGACGGCCCTCCATCACCTGCGACAGGCCGCGCTTGACCAGCTCATTGGGCGTGAGGTGATCCACCCGTTCACCCTTGAACTGCACCTCGCCCTTGGTCACGTCGCCACGTTCGCCGCGCAGCAGGGTCGAAATGGTTTTCAGCGTGGTCGACTTGCCGGCGCCGTTGGCGCCCAGCAGGGCCACGATCTTGCCCTTCGGGACCTGGAGCGACACGCCCTTCAAAACCAGGATCACATGGTCGTAAATGACTTCGATGTTATTGACCGACAGGTACGGCGTGCTGGCAGCGATGCTGTTCATAGGCTCTTTGCGGTGTAAAAATCCCGCGCGCCGCTGCTCTGGCGCGCGGGCAAGGGACTGGTTTATTTCATGCAGCTCGGCGTGATCCTTTTCTCGGCCGCGTAGGCTGCCGACGACTCCTCGACCAGCTTGCGCGTGAGGGCCTTGTCGCCCACCACCCAGGTCGGCGTGATGGCGATCCACTTCTTGCCGTCCCACTGCTGCACCTTGACCGCGCCCGAGCCTTCATGGTCGTCGCAGCTGGTTTTGATGGTCGGGAACATGCCGAACGCACCCAGCGCCTTCTGGCGCGCCTCGTCCACGTTCAGGTTTTCCAGGCCCCAGCGAATCTGTTCGCCGCTCATGGTCTTGCCCTTGCCGAATTTGTCCTGCGCCACGCGGATCGCCTCCACCCACAGGATACCGGCCGTCAGGCCGCGCATGTGGTACACCGAGCCGATACGCGACTGGTCGGCCAGGTTGCCTTTGCCTGCCGCGTAGACCTTCTTGCGGATATCGTCGATCAGCGGGTAGTTACCCGGCGTGTTGAAGGTCATCGAGGTGTAGCCCTTGGCGGCGTCGCCCGACGGGATCATGTCTTCTTCCGAACCGGCCCACCACACGCCCAGCATCTTCTCGCGCGGGAAGCCGTTGCGCTGCGCGGTCTTGATGGCGACCGAATTCATCACGCCCCAGCCCCACAGGATCACGTGGTCCGGCTTGGCCTGGCGGATCTGCAGCCACTGCGACTGCTGTTCGCTGCCCGGCGGCGCCACCGCGATCTTGATCAACTCGAAGCCGTACTGCTTGGCCTGCGCTTCAAGTACCGGCAGCGGTTCCTTGCCGAAGGCCGAGTCGTGGTACAGGTGGACGATCTTTTTGCCTTTCAGCTTGGCGTAGCCGCCTTCCTTGTCGGCCAGGTACTTGATCATCGCGGCCGCCTGGTTCCAGTAGCTGGTAATGAGCGGGAACACGTACGGGAACACCTTGCCGTTGGCCGCGTCCGAGCGACCGTAGCCGAGGGTCGTCATCGGGATCTTGTCCTGCACCAGGCGATCGAGCACGCCGTAAGCGATGCCGGTGGAGAGCGGTTCGACCATGCTGGCGCCGCCGTTCTTGGTTTTCAGCCGTTCGTAGCATTCGATTCCGCGCGACGGGTTGTATTCGGTCTCGCATTCTTCCCACAGGATCTTGACGCCATTGACGCCGCCATTGGCGTTGACCAGGTTGAAGTAATCGATCGCGCCGCCGTAAAAGCCCGAGCCGCCGGACGCGTAGGGACCCACGCGGTAGGAGGGCAGCGCGATGAACTGGTCGGCCGCCTGCACCTGGTTGAAGGCGCCGATCAGGGTGGCGCACAGCAGGAGGTTCTTGAATGCAGGGCTCTTCATCTTGTGTTTTACGTGATTCATTGTGGTCTCCGGAAGAATGCGTTAATGCGGGAACGGCCAAAGCCGCAGTTTTTCTTTACCTACTTGCCACAGGCGCGCAAGACCATGCGGCTCCACGATCAGAAAAAAGATAATCAGCGCGCCGAACACCATCAACTCCAGGTTCGACGCCACCGAGGTTGGCAGCGAGAGGCTATGCGCCAGGATGTTCAAAAAGACCGGCAGCAGCACGATGAAGGCCGCGCCAAGGAAGGAGCCAAGCACCGAGCCGACCCCGCCGATGATGATCATGAACAGGATGCGGAACGACAGATCGAGGTTGTACGCTTCCGGTTCGACCGTGCCCAGATAGGCGTAGGCGTACAGCGCGCCGGCCACGCCGCAGTAGAAGGAACTGACCGCGAACGCCAGCAGCTTGGTGCGCATCGGCCGGAATCCGATCACTTCGGCCGCCACGTCCATGTCGCGCACCGCCATCCACGAGCGGCCCACGTTCGAGCGGATCATGTTCTTGGCCAGCAGCGCCATGAGCGCAACGATCGCCAGCACCAGCACGTATTTGCTGGCCGGCGTATCGAACTGGTAGCCGAAGATGACGATCTTCTGGGCCGTGATCACGCCCGAA
Source organism: Massilia genomosp. 1 (assembly GCF_011682185.1). Lineage (NCBI taxonomy): Bacteria > Pseudomonadati > Pseudomonadota > Betaproteobacteria > Burkholderiales > Oxalobacteraceae > Massilia > Massilia genomosp. 1. Next base: position 34,697 of record NZ_WHJF01000039.1, on the reverse strand, counting down.
GCGCTGCCATTGGTCAGGTAGGGGATCTTGGTCAGGCACCAGACCACGAAGAACTGGGTCGCCAGGGTCGACGCGGCCAGGTAGAAGCCGCGGATGCGCAGCGACGGCAGGCCGAAGGCGATGCCCACCATGGCCGCGCACAGGCCGCCGAGCACAAAGGCGAGCAGCATCGGAATGCCGGGCAGGCGCGCGATGAAGTTAAACGAGGCGAACGCGCCGACCGCCATGAAAGCGGCGGTGCCGAGCGAGAGCTGGCCGCAATAGCCGGTGAGGATGTTCAGGCCCAGTGCGGCCAGCGAAAAGATCAGGAACGGGATCAATATCGCCGAGAGCATGTAGGGCGAGGCGAACAGCGGCACGATGGCCAGCGCCAGCAGCAGCAGGGCGCCCAGGGCGATGCGGTCCTGGCGGATCGGGAAGATCTGGCCGTCCGCTTCGTAGGTAGTCTTGAATTGTCCGGCTTCGCGGTAAAACATGTCAGATTCTCCGGATGATTTTTTCGCCGAACAGGCCTTCCGGCCGCACCAGCAGGAACAGCAGGGCCAAGACGTACGGGAACCAGCCTTCGATGCCGCCGCCGACCATCGGCCCGATGTAGACCTCGGCCAGTTTTTCGGACGCGCCGATGATCAGGCCACCGACGATGGCGCCGGGGACGGAGGTAAACCCGCCCAGAATGAGTACCGGCAGCGCTTTGAGGGCGATGAAGGTCAGTGCGAACTGCACGCCGTTGCGCGCCCCCCACAACAGGCCCGCCACCAGGGCCACCAGTCCGGCCACGGACCACACCACGGCCCAGATCTGCTGCAGCGGGATGCCGACGGCGAGTGCGGCCTGGTGGTCGTCGGCCACCGCGCGCAGGGCGCGCCCGACTTTGGTTTTCGAGAACAGCAGCGCGAGCGCGGTGACCAGCAGCGCGCAGATGGCGGCGGCGGTGACATCGAACTGGGAAACGATGATGTTGTAGTTGTCGAGCAGGTAGGGAATCGGCACGTCTTCGATCGGCAGGTCCAGCTTGTGTACCTGCGAGCCCCACAGCAGCTGCGCCAGGCCTTCGATGAAGAAGGCGAGGCCGATGGTGGCCATGAAGAGGGTGATTTCGGGCTGGTTGACCAGCGGGCGCAGGACCACCCGTTCGATGGCCAGGCCGAGCGCGATCATGACGACGATGGTCATCGGGATGGCGAGCCAGATCGTGACGCCGAACTTGTCGATGATGCCGACGCAGGTGAGGGCGGCGAAGAACACCATCGCGCCCTGGGCAAAGTTGAACACGCCGGAGGCTTTGTAGATCAGCACGAAACCGATGGCGACTAACGCATACATGACGCCGGAGAGCAGGCCGCCGATCAGGACTTCAAAGAAAAAATTCATGTTCGATATCCTTTATGCCCGTCGTTCCCGCGCAGGCGGGAACCCAATTTTTTGCCGCAGCCAATGGCGCACCTATGAACTTGGGTTCCCGCCTGCGCGGGAACGACGGTGGTATGTGGAGTGCATCGCGGTACGCGGTGCGGCCTCAATGCGCCACCCCCAGATACGCATTAATCACGTTTTGATTGCTGCGCACTTCATCCGGCGTGCCGTCCCCGATCTTCTTGCCGTAATCGAGCACCACCACGCGGTCCGAAATATCCATCACCACGCCCATGTCATGCTCGATCAGCACGATGGTGGTCCCGAACTGGTCGTTCACGTCGAGGATGAAGCGGCACATGTCCTGCTTTTCCTCCACGTTCATTCCCGCCATCGGCTCGTCGAGCAGCAAGATGTCGGGTTCGGCGGCCAGCGCCCGTCCCAGCTCCACGCGCTTTTGCAGCCCGTACGGCAGCCGTCCCACCGGCGTCTTGCGGATCGCCTGGATCTCCAGGAAGTCGATGATATCTTCCGCCTTTTCGCGGTGCGCAATCTCTTCGCGCCGCGCCGGCCCCCAGTACAAGGCCTGCATCAAAAAATTCGACTTCATCTTCAGGTTACGGCCGGTCATGATGTTGTCCAGCACCGTCATCCCCTTGAACAGCGCGATGTTCTGGAACGTGCGCGCAATGCCCGCCTTGGCCGCGCTGTAACAGTCCATGTTCTTGCGGTGCTCCCCGCGCAGCACGATCTCGCCTTGCTGCGGGCGGTACACGCCATTGATCACGTTCAGCATCGAGCTCTTGCCCGCGCCATTCGGACCGATGATCGCGCGGATTTCGTGCTGCCTGACGTTGAACGAAATATCGGTCAGCGCCTTGACCCCGCCGAACGACAGCGAGATATTGTTCAGGTCAAGGATCACCGGCCCGATCTTGCGCGTCGATCCCTGCGTCGCTGGATCATTCATCGCTGGTTCATTCTTCGCCGGTTCATTGGGTTCGTTCATGTTCATCGCGACGCGCTCCTCACGCAGCCTTCTCCAAAACGGGGTAGGTAGTGGCCCCGCAGATGCGCAGATCGGCGCTGACCGTGCCTGCGCGGCCATCTTCGAACTTGACCTGGGTGCTGATGAACTGACTGGCCTTGTCGGTGTACAGCGCCTCGATCAGCACCGCGTATTTGTCGGCGATGAATTTGCGCCGCACCTTGCGTGTGCGCGTCAGTTCATCGTCGTCCGGGTCTAGCTCTTTGTGCAAGATCAGGAAGCGGTGGATCTGGGTCGCGCCCATCAACTCCTCAGCAGCCAGGTCGGCATTGACCTTCTCCACGCAGTCGCGTATCAGGTCGTAGGTGGTGCCGTGCGCAGCCAGGTCGGTGTAGCCGGCGTAGGCGATATTGCGCCGCTCGGCCCAGTTGCCGACCGCTTCCATGTCGATATTGATGAAGGCGCATACCTGCTTGCGCGCATTCCCGAACGCGACCGCCTCCTTGATAAACGGGAAGAATTTGAGCTTGTTCTCGATGTAGTTCGGCGCGAAGATCGCGCCGCAGTCCATCTTGCCCACGTCGGCTGCGCGGTCGATGATTTTCAGGTGGCCTTCGCTGTCGAAAATGCCGGCGTCGCCCGTATGGAAGTAGCCGTCGGCGTCGATGACCTCAAGCGTGGCGTCGGCGCGCTTGAAGTAGCCCGCCATCGTGGCGATGGACTTGACCAGCACTTCGCCGCTGGCGGCAATCTTGACTTCGACGCCGGGCGCCGGCAGGCCGACGCTGTCGAATTTGATGTTCCCGTCCGGTTGCAGGCACACGTAGGCGCACGTTTCGGTGGAGCCGTACAGCTGCTTGAGATTGACGCCGATCGAACGGTAGAAGCGGAACAGGTCCGGTCCGATCGCCGCGCCGGCGGTGTACGCCACGCGCACGCGCGACAAGCCAAGCACGTTCTTGAGCGGTCCGTACACCAGCAGGCTGCCCAGGGCATACGCCGCGCGATCCGCGCTTGACACCGGCTTGCCATCGAGGATATCGGCGCCGCAGCGCTTGGCCACGTCCATGAAGTGGTGGAACATCTTGCGCTTGACGGCGCCGGCGTCTTCCATCCTGATCATGACGGTGGTGAGCATGTTCTCGAACACGCGCGGCGGCGCAAAATAGTAGGTTGGCCCGATCTCGCGCAGGTCGGTCAGCACCGTGTCGCCCGACTCCGGGCAGTTGACCGTAAAACCGGCCACCATGGCCTGCGCCAGCGAGAACAGGCAGTCGCCCACCCACGCCATCGGCAGGTAGGAGAGAATGTCTTCGCGGTCGGTGAGTTTATCGAAACCGACCCCGCCCACGCCGGCCGCCATCAGCGCCGCATGCGACTGGCATACGCCCTTCGGTTTGCCGGTGGTGCCGGAGGTGTACAGGATGATCGCTATGTCGCCGCCGCCGCCCGCCGCCACGGCCGCGTCGAACGCGCCGGGATGGGCTTTGTCCCATGCGCGGCCGAGCGCCTGGAGCGCCGCGAACGAGGTCAGGCCTTCCTGCTTGTAGTGGCGCATGCCGCGTTCGTCGTCGAAGGCGATGTGGCGCACCTGCGGGCACAGGGCCTGCAATTCGAGCAGCTTGTCGACCTGTTCCTGGTCTTCGACGATGGCAAAGCATACTTCAGCGTCGTTCAATACGTAGGCCATGTCGGCCGCCGGCGCATCCTGGTACAGCGGCACCGGCACGCCGCCAAAGGCTTGCGCGGCCAGCATGGCCCAGTACAGGCGCGGGCGGTTGTCGCCGATGATGGCCAGGTTCATTCCGCGCGTAAAACCGAGCGAGGCCAGGCCGCAGGCCAGCGCGCGCACCTCGGCGTTCACCTCCAGCCAGCTCCAGGTTTGCCAGATGCCCAGGTGCTTTTCGCGAAAGGCGGGGCGCTGCGGGCGTTCCTGTCCGTGCGCCAGCAGGCGCCGTGGAAAAGTCTGCAATTGCGAGCCATCGAATGTCTGCACCAGCGTCCCCTTTTGTTTGTCCGGCCCCCTTTCGCAACGGCAAATGCGGGGGTGGCGCGCTTTTTGTGTGATGATATTAGCTCGCGTTGGACAAGGAGGTTGTCTTTTGGATGACAATTGCGCCTCAAATTCGCGACTTTCGATGCTGCGACGCACAATGAGAAACCAGACACAGACATTAATAGATCACTTGCGCTCGACCATCTGGGCACGCACCCTCACGAGCACCGAGATGATCCGGGTGGAGGCCGACTGCTTCGAACAGTTCGTGCCCAAGGGCGGCTTCGTCTGCCGCAAGGGTGAGCCGCTGGATAACTGGGTCGGGATCATCGATGGCCTGGTCAAGATCAACAATTTTTCGCCGTCCGGGAAAAACGTGACGTTCGCCGGCGTGCCGACCGGCGGCTGGTTCGGCGAAGGCTCGCTGCTCAAGGACCAGACCCGCAAATACGATGTGATGGCGCTGCGCGACACGCGCGTGGCGCGCATGCCGCGCGAAACGTTCGAGTGGCTGCTGGAAGTGAGCCTGCCGTTCACCCGCTTTTTGCTGATGCAGCTCAACGAGCGCCTCGGCCAGTTCATCGGCCTGGTCGAAAACGACCGCATGCTCGATATCGACACCCGCGTGGCGCGCTGCCTGGCCGCCATGTTCAACTCGCATTTGTATCCGGGGCTGGAAAAGCTGGTGCAGATTTCGCAGGAAGAAATCGGCTACCTGTCGGGCGCTTCGCGCCAGCGCGCCAACCAGGCCTTGCAACTGCTGGAAAAGGAAGGCCTGGTGCGGCTCGACTACGGCGGCATCCGCGTGCTCGACCTGGAAGGGCTGCGCCACTTCCAGGCATGACCTCCGCGTTCGCGCCCGCGTCCGCGAACGCGTTCGCGCCACGGCCGGGCGCGATACAGGTATCATAAGACCCAATGACACCACCCGATTCAACGCTGCCCATGCCCACCTCCACCGCGCGCGACGAGCGCCTCGCGCAGCTGCGCGCCGCCATGCGGCTCGCCGGCGTCGACGCCTGCGTCATCCCTTCGTCCGACCCGCACCTGTCCGAATACCTGCCCGGCCGCTGGCAGGGGCGCGAATGGCTGACCGGTTTCACCGGCTCGGTCGGCACCTTCATCGCCACCGCCGACTTCGCCGGCTGCTGGACCGACGCCCGCTACTGGACCCAGGCCGCCACCGAACTGGCCGGCAGCAGCGTACACCTGATGAAAATCCCGTCCGGCGCCAGCCTGCTGCACATCGACTGGCTGGCCGCCAAGCTGGCTGCGGGCCAGACGGTGGCGGTGGACGCCCGCGTGCTCGGCCTGTCCAGCGCGCGCCTGCTGGCGGACGCCCTGAGCGCGCGCGGCATCATTCTACGTACCGATATCGACCTGCTGGACGGTGTCTGGAGCGAGCGCCCGGCGCTGCCGCCCGCCCCCGTGTTCGAGCACGCCGCGCCATTCGCCTCCCTCAGTCGCGCCGACAAGCTGGCCGCCATCCGCGCCGCCATGGATGAACTGGGCGCGGACCGCCACTTCATCTCGACCCTGGACGACATCGCCTGGCTGTTCAACCTGCGCGGCGCCGACGTGAGCTACAACCCGGTCTTCCTGGCGCATGCGCTGCTGACAAACGACAGCGCGACCCTGTTCGTGGCCGAAGCCAAGGTCTCGGCCGACCTGCGCGCGCGTCTCTTGCAAGATGGCGTGACCCTGGCCCCGTACCAGGACGCCGGCGCCGCCCTGGCCGCGCTGCCGCTTGGCACCGCGCTGCTGATCGACCCGCGCCGCATCACGGCCGGCATGCGCAACGCCATCGCAGCGGGCGTGACGGTGATCGAAGCGGTCAACCCGAGCACCTTCGCCAAGTCCAAAAAATCCGCGCTCGACGCGGCCCACGTGCGCGCCACCATGGAGCACGATGGCGCGGCACTGTGCGAATTTTTCGCCTGGCTTGAGGCCGAACTGGCCAACCCGGCCCGCGCGCCACTGACCGAGGTGGCGATCGACCGCCACATCACGGCCGCACGCGCGCGCCGGCCCGGTTTCGTGAGCCCCAGTTTCGGCACCATCGCCGGTTTTAACGCCAACGGCGCCATCATCCACTATCGCGCCAGCGAGGCCGCGCACGCCGTCATCGAAGGCGATGGCCTGCTGCTGATCGATTCCGGCGGCCAGTACCTGGGCGGCACCACCGACATCACCCGCGTGGTGCCGGTCGGCGCCACCAGCGAGGCGCAGCGGCGCGACTTTACCCTGGTGCTTCAGGGCGTGATCGCGCTGTCGTCGGCGCGCTTCCCGCGCGGCACCCGCTCGCCGATGCTCGATGCGCTGGCGCGCGCCCCGATCTGGGCCGCCGGCATCGATTACGGCCACGGCACCGGCCACGGGGTCGGCTTTTTCTTGAACGTACACGAAGGGCCGCAGTCGATTTCGGCAAGCGCCATGCCGGAGCCGCACACCGCCATGGAAGAAGGCATGATCACCTCGGTCGAACCGGGCATCTACCGGCCCGGCCGCTGGGGCATCCGCATCGAAAACCTGGTGCTCAACGTGGCCACGGAGCCAACCGAATTCGGTCACTGGCTGCGCTTCGAAACCTTGACCCTGTGCCCGATCGACACGCGCTGCCTGCACCTGCCGCTGCTGCGCGCCGACGACATCGCCTGGATCAACGACTACCACGCCACCGTGCGCGCGCGCCTCGCGCCGCATGTCAGCGGCCCGGCGGCCGCCTGGCTTCAACTACGCACACAGGAGATCTGATGTCGACCGCACGTTCAACCCGCGCCAGCGCCGCCGTCGACCGCCTCAAGGTCCGCAGCGGCAACGCCGGCTATTCCATGGCCCGTACCGGCGACGGCCTGTTCTTCCTGTCCGAAGCGCCGGGCGAGCCGCCCCTGTGCGCGCCGCTCGACCTCGATGAGTTTGTGGCCTTCGTCAACAAGCTCGGACCGCAGGTGGCACGGCGCGTCAGCAAGCTCGATGTCGCCTTCGAAAAGCAGCTGGTGAAAAAGAAGCCGGCAGCATAATGTAGTTCCGCACAAGGACAGCGCATGCCCACCATGGAATTACTGTCGGCCTACTGGTCGAAACCCGAAATCGCCACCAATGGGCTGATCCTGCTCAATTTGCTCGGCGCGCTGATACTCGGGCTATTGGTCGGCTACGAACGCTCGTACCACGGGCGCGCGGCCGGCATGCGCACCTATGGTCTGGTATGCATGGCTTCGGCCGCGCTGACCATCGTGGGCGGCTATCCGGGCTTCTGGTTCGGCGGCCATGGCGCCTCGCTGCTGGCCGCGGTCGACCCCACGCGCGTCATCCAGGGCATCGTCACCGGCATCGGCTTTCTTGGCGCGGGCGTGATCATGCGCGAAGGGTTCAACATCAGCGGCCTGACCACGGCGGCGTCGATCTGGACCTCGGCGGTGATCGGCATCCTGGTCGGCGTCGGCTTTTATCTGGCGGCGATGGGGCTGGCCTTCTTTTCGGCGATGATCATGATTTACCTGTCCAAGGTCGAAGCCTGGCTGCCTTCGCGCCACGCGGTGGCGGTGATGATGCGCTTCAAGCACGACTTCGTGCCGCGCGAAGATGCGCTGCGCCGCATTGCGCTGGCGCGCGGCTACGCCATCGCCGGCGGCTCGCTCACCATCGGCAGCGAGAACAATATGCAGGAATGGCGTTTCGTGGCGCTGGCGCTGTCCAAAAAGAGCGGTGCGCCGCTGTCCGAACTGGCGGCCGAACTGGCGCAATTTAACGGCATCGACAGTTTTCAAATCTCCCATGCCCGTAACTAGTCAAGCCGCACCCAAGGAGCTGCCATGAAGGCACAAGACGTACTCGATTTCTGGTTCCTGCCCGCCGGCGCCGAAGGCCACGGCCAGGCGCGCGACGCCTGGTTTCGCAAGAGCGACGCTTTCGACGCCGAGGTGGCCGAGCGCTTCGGCCCCCTGCTCGAACACGCGCTCGCCGGTGGACTGCGCGAGTGGGACGATGAAGGCCCCCAAGGCGCGCTGGCGCGCATCGTGCTGCTCGACCAGCTCACGCGCAACGCCTGGCGCGGCCAGCCGGCGTCGTTTTCGGGCGACGCGCTGGCGCTGGCGGCCGCCATGCGCCTGGTCGAGAGCGGCGCCGACAAAACGCTCACGCCGGTGCAGCGCTGGTTCGCCTACATGCCCTTCGAGCACGCCGAGGATGCCCGCATGCAGGAGCGCGCGGTGGAACTGTTCTCCGACCTGGCGCAGCACGGCAAGGCCTTCGAAGGCGCGCTCGATTATGCGCACCGCCACCGTGGCGTGATCGCGCGCTTCGGCCGCTTCCCGCACCGTAACGCGATCCTCGGGCGCGCCTCGACGCCTGACGAAATCGCCTACCTCAAGCAGCCGGGGGCGGGCTTCTAGGTGGCGTACACGCTCAACATCATTGGCGCCGGCCATGTGGGGCGCGTGCTGGGGCGCCTGTTTGCCGCCGCCGGCGCTTTTGCGGTGGGCGATGTGCTGACCCGCTCGCACGCGGGCGCGCTCGACGCCGTCGGCTTCATCGGGGCCGGGCGCGCGGCGCCGGCCATGGACCAGATGCGCGGCGCCGACGTGTGGATGCTGGCCGTCGGCGACGACCAGATCGGCGCCGTGTGCGCGCAACTGGCGCTCTGCCATCCATTACAGGGCGCGATCGTGTTCCATTGCAGCGGCGCCAAGTCGTCGGCGCAGCTGGCGCCGGCCACCCAGGCCGGGGCGCTGGCGGCAAGCGTGCATCCGATCCGCAGCTTTGCCGATCCGGCCCAGGTGGCGCAGCACTTCGGCGGCACCTTTTGCGGGGTCGAGGGCGATGCCGGGGCGTTGGCCGTGCTCACGCCGGCCTTGCTGGCGATCGGCGCGCAGCCGGTGGCGATCGAGGCGCAAGCAAAAACCGTGTACCACGCGGCCTCGGTGTTCGCCTCGAATTACCTGGTGACGGTGCTCGACGCCGCGCTGCGCGCCTACCAGGCGGCCGGCGTGCCGGAACCGGTGGCGCGCGCGCTGGCGCAGCCGCTGGCGGCGGAAAGCATGGCCAATGTATTCCGCCTGGGCGCGCCGGCGGCGCTGAGCGGGCCGGTTGCGCGCGGCGACATGGACACCGTGGCGCGCCAGCAGGCGGCCCTGGCCGCGTGGGACGGGCCGACCGGGGAACTGTACGCGGCGCTGGTGCCCGCGACCGCCGGCCTGGCGCGGCGCAAGACCAATATTGGCAAGGACCCATCATGATCAGGAAGGCCGAAGCGAAGGACCATGCGCAGCTGGTGGCGCTGTACAAGGCGGTGGCGCGCATCCCGGACGGCATTGCGCGCACCCCGGATGAAGTCAGCGACGCCTATGTGAGCGGCTTCATGCAAAAGGCGGCCGCCGACGGCCTCGAATTCGTCTACGAAGAACAGGGCGTAATCCATGGCGACATCCACGCCTCGCGCGTGGGCATTGCCGCGCTGGCCCACCTGCTGACCGACCTGACCATTGCGGTGGCGCCCGCATGCCAGGGCAAGGGCGTGGGGCGCGCCCTGTTCGGCGCGCTGCTGGCCGAGGTGAGCGAACACATGCCCCATATCACGCGGGTCGAGCTGTTCGCGCGCGAATCGAATGTGAAGGCGCGCGCGCTGTATGCTTCGCTCGGCTTTGTCGAAGAAGGCCGCCTGCGCGGGCGCGTGCGCAATGCGCGCGGCCAGATCGAAGACGATGCGCTCATGGGCTGGATCAGGCCCGCGCCCTGAAGCCTCGTCGGCCGCTTATGCAACGCGGCTGATGCATTAATGCGAAAAGATGCAACCATGCATCGACAAACGCAAAAAATCGCAATAAGCTAGACCGTTACGGTGATGTTGCGGGAGACTTGCCAAAACGGCAGGGATCGCCATGCCGCTGCTTACGTCGACCAGGGAGACCAGCATGCTATTTTTGAAAAGTACGTCTGTCACAAAGGCGCCCGGCATTTATGAAGTCGACATCGCCGCCAAACCGCCCGGCAAGACCTTCGGCGTCTTCATCGCCACCGACCCCGACAATCCTCCGAATGCGATTCTCGCCGGCCTGGCCGAGCTGGGCTTCCAGAATACCCACAGCGAGGCCTACACCCACAAGGATCGCGGCAAGGTGCTCGACCTGCACTTTCAAAAAGATGGCACCGACATCTTCAAAGGCTGGAAAACCGAGGAGTGCGAGGAGAACCTGAAAGCCATCGATACCTTGTTCGGCAACGTCGGCATCAGCGTCACGCCGCGCGTGATGTCGCTGGCCGAAGCGTATTCCTGAGCCGGGCTAGTTGGACACTTCGATGTGATCAGGGCCCACGGACAGGCGCCGAAGCGTTCGGCCAGCGGCCGCGCCGCCATGTCCGCAAAGCGGTCCGCATCGTACACCGCCCATAGCGGCCCCAGTCCGCCCAGCGCCATCGGTTTGCCATCCAGATGGGTGGCGACAATGAAGCGCTGCGCGCGCGCCTGCGCCACCGGCAGGGCGGCCGCGCTCAGGGCCGCGCCCAGGAAGTGGCGTTTTTTCATGCGAAAATAGCTCCGTCGTTAAGTATCCTCAGTGTCCTCCTGCCATCATAGCGCTCCCATGGACCTGTTTCAAGAAACCCGGCTCACTCCCTTCCCGCTCGACGACGGCACCTTGGCGGTGCTGCCGCAACTGCCCTTGCGCCTGTCCAACGCCGAGGTGCTGGCGCGCCTGATTGCCGAGACCGACTGGCGCGCCGAGTCGATCATCCTGTGGGGCAAACAGCACCTTCAGCCGCGCCTGACCGCCTGGCATGGCGAGGCGGCGTACACCTATTCCGGCCTGCGCCTCGCACCGCTGCCGTTCTCGCCGCTGCTGCTGGAACTCAAGCACGCGGTCGAGGCCGCCTGCGGGCACCGTTTCAACAGCGTCTTGCTCAATTATTACCGCAACGAACGCGACAGCATGGGCATGCACAGCGACGACGAACCCGAACTCGGCGCGCAGCCGGTCATCGCTTCGCTCAGTGTCGGGGCGTCCCGCACCTTCCTCCTGCGCCACAAAGGGACGAAACAGACACTTAAACTAGGCTTAAATGACGGTACTTTAATAGTGATGTCAGGAAACACTCAAACCCACTGGCAGCACGGAATCAACAAGTCGACGCGCGCGATCGGGCCGCGGGTGAACCTAACTTTCCGCTACATCTATTAATTTGCGCTTAACGTTCGCTAACTGAAAAATACATATAGCTGAATTCCCGGTCAGTTATTCCTCGCAAGCGTGATTTTTCTTGTTACATCCGCTTACAAGTCTTACGGAATGGGACTTCATGCGTCCTTTCGCTGGTGCTATCTTGATTACCTCGCAATTCATTGGGAATTGCGGAACAGACTGTTTCACACAAAGGATTCCGCATGAAAAAGCTCATTTTTGCATTGATCGCCGGCGCCACCGCGATGAGCGCCGCACAAGCTCAAAGCCCTGCTCCGTACATCGGCCTGGGCGTGGCATCGTCCGACCACAGTTTCAAAATCGGCGGTAGCGACTTCGACGGCGACGGTTTCAAGCCCTCGCTGAAAGTCTTCGGCGGCGTGGACATTACCCCGATGTGGGGCGTGGAAGCCGGTTACACCGACCTGCGCAAGGCTGAATACGATTACAAGATCGGCAACAACAGCTACACCGGCAGCACCGAAGGCAAGCGCGCTTATGTCGCCGGCAAGGGCACCATGCCTGTGAACGAGATGTTCTCGGTCTACGGCAAGCTGGGCGTCGGTTACAGCAAGGTCGACAGCACCTCGTCGAACCTGAACTACAAGGAAAGCGACACCGGCGTGTACGCGGGCGTTGGCGCCCAGTACAACATCAACAAACAGGTCGCCCTGACGCTCGAATATGAGCGCTATGGCAAGAGCAAGGACTTCGGTGCCAAGGCGGACGCCATCACCGTCGGCGCTCGTTACAACTTCTGATGATGGGCCCGGGCTGACGCGCCACGCGCGCAGTCCGGGCCGCTCCTGACAGAAGGGCAGACCGGAACAGGCACGGCGCCTTCCAGTGTGTGCAGCAAGCGCCCCCTCCGCTTGTTGTACCCATCGGGAGGCGCTTTGTTTGTTTACAGGCGCTCGTCGGCCACCATGCCCGCCGCGATGAAGCGGTGCAGCGACGACCATTGCCAGTCGCGCGGGGCGGCGCACAGGCCGTGGCGCAGGGGATTGTGGTGGATGTAGTCGACCAGGCCGGCGTAGTCGTCGGCCCCGACCGGATGTTGCTGGTAGTGCGGTTCCCAGATAGTGTCCAGGCCCGCTCCCGCGCGCGACTTGCCCAGCGACTTGGAAAACGCGATCTTGACCGCGCGCCAGCGCGCCGCGCAATCGTGGTCGCCCGGGGGCAGGGTCCAGATGGCGTGGGCGTGGTCGGGCAGGGCGACCCAGGCGTCGACATGAAATGGTTTGCGGCTGCGCGCCTGGCGGATCGCTTCGCCGAAGGCGGAGATATGCTCGGTCAGCAGGGTGCCGCCGCGCCCCGACAGGCGCACCGTGAAGAAGTAACTGTGCCCGGCGACCCGGTTGGCGCGATAGTCATTCATCTTTCCAGTATGCCGGGCAGGGCGGGCTTGTGCTTCGGTCAGCGCCAATCTGGCGTGTTTTTATAGCGATCTGTGCTGCAAAAAACGCTTGCGCCACCCCGCGCACGGGGTGGCTCGCCGCGCCGCTTACACCGTGAGCGGCTTGTAGCGGATGCGCTTCGGCTTGGCGCCTTCTTCACCCAGACGCTTCTTCTTGTCCGCTTCGTATTCCTGGTAGTTACCGTCGAAGAAGGTCACTTGCGAGTTGCCTTCGAAGGCCAGGATGTGGGTCGCAATACGGTCCAGGAACCAGCGATCGTGGGAAATGACCATGACGCTGCCGGCAAATTCGAGCAGGGCGTCTTCCAGCGCGCGCAGGGTTTCCACGTCCAGGTCGTTGGACGGTTCATCGAGCAGCAGTACGTTGCCGCCTTGCAGCAAGGTCTTGGCCAGGTGCAAGCGACCGCGTTCACCACCGGAGAGGTTGCCGACGATCTTTTGCTGGTCGGAACCCTTGAAGTTGAAGCGGCCCAGGTAGGCGCGCGACGGCATGTCGAAACGGCCCACGGTGAGCGTGTCGGCGCCGCCGGCCACGTCGTCGAAGACAGTCTTGGTATTGGCCAGGTCGTCGCGGTTCTGGTCGACGATGGACACGCGCGCGGTCTGGCCGATCGCCACTTCGCCGCTGTCGGGCTGCTCTTTGCCGGTGATCATCTTGAACAAGGTCGATTTACCGGCGCCGTTGGGGCCGATGATGCCGACAATCGCGCCCGGCGGCACCACGAACGACACATTCTCGATCAGCATACGGTCGCCGAAGGACTTCGAGACGTTCTTGAATTCGATCACGTCATTGCCCAAGCGCTCGGCCACGGGAATGAAGATCTCGGAGGTCTCGTTGCGCTTCTGGTATTCGTGCTCGGACAGCTCGTTAAAGCGCGCCAGGCGGGCCTTGCTCTTGGCCTGGCGGCCCTTCGGATTCTGGCGCACCCATTCCAGTTCCTTGGCGATGGTTTTCTGGCGCGAGGACTCGGTCGCTTCTTCCTGCTTGAGGCGGTTGCTCTTTTGCTCCAGCCACGAGCTGTAGTTGCCTTTCCATGGAATGCCATGGCCGCGGTCGAGTTCGAGAATCCATTCGGCGGCGTTGTCGAGGAAGTAGCGATCGTGGGTGATGGCGACCACGGTGCCCGGGAAGCGCAGCAGGAATTGTTCGAGCCAGTCGACCGATTCGGCATCGAGGTGATTGGTTGGTTCGTCGAGCAGCAGCATGTCCGGTTTCGACAGCAGCAGGCGGCACAGCGCCACGCGGCGCTTTTCGCCGCCGGACAGGATGCCGATCCTGGCGTCCCACGGCGGCAGGCGCAGCGCGTCGGCGGCCATTTCCAGCTGCAGGTTCAGGTTGCCGCCGTCGGAGGTCGAGATGATCGCTTCCAGGCGCGCCTGTTCGGTCGCCAGGGCATCGAAGTCGGCGTCTTCGTCGGCATACGCCGCGTACACCGCGTCGAGCTTGCCTTGCGCTTCGAACACTTCGCCCAGGCCCGATTCGACCACCTGGCGCACCGTCTGCTCGGGATCGAGCACCGGTTCCTGCGGCAGGTAGCCGATGTTCAGGCCCGGCATCGGCACGGCTTCGCCCTGGATGTCGGTATCGATCCCGGCCATGATTTTCAGCAAGGTCGACTTGCCGGAGCCATTCAGGCCCAGCACGCCGATTTTGGCGCCGGGGAAGAACGACAGGGAAATATCCTTGAGGATCTGACGCTTGGGCGGGACGATTTTGCCCACGCGATTCATGGTATAGACGTAATTGGCCATTGAGTTTCTTGAAATGGGGACGGAAGGTCAACAGGATACAATAAGTCGCCCCGGCTTTGGCTCTTTCCTGCACCGGCCCGCTGGCAGGTCCGGGGGAATGGCGCCCCTTTTATGCATATTGCACGTTTTATGCCGGGCGAGTGTCGGGATTATTTACACTTGCAAACATAGCCACGAGCAATGTTTCCGCAAGCCATTGATTTTGCGCATCTTTTGCTTTTGGGCATGAAAATTGCTTTATTGCATTGGGCAGCAAGCGCCAATAAAAACAAATTCCAACTCTCACCTGAAAAGATAACTCGATGACATTCAATTTGATCCGCAGCGTGATGTCGGCCGCCGCACTGATTCTGGCCACCAGCTCGGCACATGCACTGGTTGTAAGCAACTCCACCAACGCGACCGACCTGGCCAAGGCCCTGGGCGGCACCGGCGTCACCATCAGCAACGCCACCCTGGTCAGCGCCACCCCGACCGCGAGCGGCATCTTCACCAAGGGCGGCAATATCGGTTTCGAGCAAGGCGTCCTGCTGACCACCGGCGTGACCAGCTGCGCGGTCGGCATCAACAACGGCGCTGAATGCTCGGGCGGCGGCACCACCACCTCGCTGAAATTCGACTTCACCAGCACCACCGGCAACATCTTCTTCAACTATGTGTTCGCTTCCGAGGAATACAACGAATACGTCGGCTCCAAGTTCAACGACCTGTTCGAACTCAAGCTCAACGGCGTGAACATCGCCCTGGTGCCGGGCAACAACGGCGTGGTGTCGATCAATAACGTCAACGCGGGCATCAATGCCGGGTACTTCCGCGACAATGGCAAGAACACCATCGCGACCGGTTACGATGGCTTGACCACGGTCATGACCGCCAAGGCATCCGGCCTGGTTGGCAAGAACACCTTCGAATTCCTGATCCAGGACCGCGGCGACGCCAACCTGGACTCGGGCGTGTTCATCCAGGGCGGCACCTTCGCCGCCGATCCGGTCGGCGTGCCTGAACCGGGCAGCCTGGCCCTGCTGGGCCTGGGCCTGGCGGGACTGGCCGTCGCCAAGCGCAAAAAAGCGGCGTAAGCACAGCGCCTGATGAAAAAACAGCGGCCGCGGGCCGCTGTTTTTTCGTGCCGCCGCCGCGCCTATTTGCGTCTGAGCAATCCTTCCGCCGCATACAGCGCCAGCGCGCCCCAGATGATGGCAAAGCCGATCATGCGCTCCCGGGTAAACGCTTCGTGGAACAAAAAGATCCCCAGGCTGAGCTGGATGGTCGGCCCGATGTATTGCAGCAAGCCGAGCACCGACAGGGGAATCTTGCGCGCGCCGCTGGCAAACAGCAGCAGCGGAATGGCCGTGATCGGCCCCGAGGCGATCAGCAGCGACCGGGTGGTGTGCGATGGCGTGTTGAGAAAGGCGTTGTCTCCGGTCATGCTCAGCCAGATCACGAAGCCGAGCGCGAACGGGAACAGCAGCATGGTTTCGAAGGACAAGCCTTCCAGCGCGCCCAGCGAGGCGGTCTTGCGCAGCAAGCCGTAGCCGCCGAAGGAGGCGGCCAGCGCCAGCGCGATCCAGGGCATGCGCCCGGCTTGCCAGGTCAGCCACAGCACGCCGCAGGTGGCCAGCGCGATCGCCAGCCACTGGACTACGCGCAAGCGTTCCTTGAGGATCAGGAAGCCCAGCATCACATTGAACAGGGGATTGATGAAGTAGCCCAGGCTCGCTTCGATCACGTGGCCGCTGTTGACCGCCCAGATGTACAGCAGCCAGTTGAGACTGAGCAGCAGGGCGCTGAGCGCGAAACTGGCCACCACGCGCGGTTGCCGCCGCAGTTCGCGCAGCCATGTCCATTGCTGGCGGATGGTCAACACGATCACCAGGAACAGCAGCGACCACAGCACCCGGTGGCCCATGATCTGGGCCGGCGGCACTTCTTTGATGGCATGGAAATACAAGGGAAACAGACCCCAGCACAGGAAGGCCAGGGCGGCGGACAGGATGCCGGTACGCATGAGTAACAATCAGGGATTCATTGGATCAACATTATCCCGCAGTTAGGGGAAGCTTGCTGGCCACCGGCCATTTACCGATGATGCCAATCTGCCATCGCGAACGCGCGCATCCGCGCAGTGGGTTTATCATGGCGTCTTCAAAAGCAAGTGCAATCTTGCTGTCACCAGGGGTATTTACGATGCAACGAATTGTGCTTGCTTTTTCTGTAGTCATCTTCTATTGTGCAATGCACCAAAACAAGAATATGGTGCAATCTTGACAGCGCAACACAAGAAGAGCAGCCTGGCGGCCCTGACCCTGGCCGCCGTCGGTATCGTTTACGGCGATATCGGCACCAGTCCCCTGTATACCCTCAAAGCCGTGTTCCACCAAGAGCACGGGCTCACGCTGAACACCCCCAACCTGCTCGGCATCATTTCCCTGATTTTCTGGGGACTGACCCTGATCGTCTCGCTCAAGTATGTCGCCCTGATATTGCGTGCCGACAACCGCGGCGAGGGCGGCATCATGGCGCTGATGGCGCTGGCGCTCAATTCGGTGACCAAGGCGTCCAAATGGTATTTCCCACTGATGGTGCTGGGCGTGTTCGGCGCCACCATGTTCTATGGCGACAGCGTGATTACCCCCGCCATTTCGGTGCTGGGCGCGATCGAAGGGCTGGAAGTGGCGCTGCCCGGCATCCCCAACTGGGTGGTGCTGCTCATTACCGCCGTGGTGCTGGTAGCCCTGTATTCGGTGCAGCGGCGCGGCACGGCCGGCATCGGGCGCTGGTTCGGTCCAGTCATGCTGCTCTGGTTCATCGCCCTGGCGGGCATGGGCGTGGTCAATATTATCGAAGCGCCGCAGATCCTGGCCGCGCTCAATCCCCTGCATGCCTTGCGCTTCATGCTGGAAAACAAGTACACGGCTTTCATCGCGCTCGGCGCGGTGGTGCTCTCGCTGACCGGGGCCGAAGCGCTGTATGCCGACATGGGCCACTTCGGCAAGAAACCGATCCGCGCGGCCTGGTTCCTGATCGCCTTCCCGGCGCTGGCGCTGAACTACATGGGCCAGGGCGCGCTGCTGATCATGCATCCCGAGCATGTCAGCAATCCTTTCTATAATCAGCTCGGCAGCTGGAGCATCTACCCGCTGGTGCTGCTCTCGACCATGGCCGCCGTGATCGCGTCGCAGGCGACCATTTCCGGCACCTTCTCGATGACCAAGCAAGCCATCGCGCTGGGCCTGATGCCGCGCATGCGCGTGCTGCACACCTCGGAAAGCGAAATCGGCCAGATCTACATCCCGGCCGTCAACTGGCTGCAACTGGTGGTGGTGCTGATCGGCGTATTGATTTTCCAGTCCTCGGACAATATGGCCGGCGCCTACGGCATCGCGGTCACCGCCACCATGCTGTGCACCACTGTGCTGACCTTTTTCGTGACCCGCTACCGCTGGCACTTGCCGCTGGTGCTGTGCTTCGGCGCGACCGGCTTTTTCATCATCATGGACATCATGCTGTTCTCGTCGAGCACCCTGAAACTGTTCCACGGCGGCTGGTTCCCGCTGCTGCTCGGCGCAATCTTGTTTACCGGCATGATGACCTGGAAGCGCGGCCGGCAGCTGGTGTTCGAAAACCTGCAGTCGCACGCCATTCCGCTCGACGAATTCCTGCAGTCGCTGTTCGTGGCGCCGCCCACGCGCGTGTACGGCACCGCGATTTTCCTGCGCGGCGAAAGCGACGGCGTGCCGCACGCGCTGTTGCACAACCTGTCGCACAACAAGGTGCTGCACGAGCGCGTGGTGTTCCTCACCGTACACATGATGGAAGAGCCGTGGGTGCCGGCCGCCGAGCAGGCCAAGGTGACCGACCTGGGCCACAACTGCTTCCAGATCAATGTGTTCTACGGCTTCAAGGATGAGCCGGATATTCCCAAGGTGCTGGTCCAGTGCGCCGAGCTCGGCCTGCCGTTCGAGATGATGGAAACCTCCTTCTTCATCGCGCGCCAGACCGTCATTTCGGCCCCGGGCGGCGGCATGGCGCCATGGCGCGAGCACCTGTTCGTGACCATGTCGCGCAACGCCCGCGGCGCCGCCGACTACTATCAGATTCCACCGAACCGGGTGATCGAGCTGGGCACCCAGGTTGAAATCTGATCTGCGTCGACGCAATACAAGTCGATACATATGCGCCACATAATCGCCACACTTTTGATGCGACACGAATAGTGCGGTGACGGGCAACTGCTGCTAAACTTTGGCAACTTTTTCCGTCACCGTCCAAGGATTCCATGAAACTCAAGCTTACCCTCGCCGCCGCCTTTGTCGCCACACTCGCCCTGACCGCTTGCGGCAGTTCCGATGACAGCCCGGTCCAGGTGCCGCCACTGGCGGTGACCAACCCGACCACCTTCGCCAGCAAGGACGTGGTGATCGGCACCGGCGCCACAGCGGCGCTCGGCAAAAACATTACCGTGCATTACAGCGGCTGGCTGTACGATTCGAGCAAACCGGAAAACAAGGGCACCCAGTTCGAAACCACCGTCGGCAAAACACCGGCCACGTTCGCGCTGAACCCGGGCAACCTGATCGAAGGTTGGACCGACGGCATCCCGGGCATGAAAGTGGGCGGCAAGCGCACCCTGACGATTCCGGCCGCCAAGGCTTACGGCGTCGCCGGCCGGGGCACCATTCCAGGCAACGCCGGCCTGGTGTTCGACATCGAACTGACCGACGTGAAGTAATTTCCCTCCCGGCGCGCCTGCGGCGCGCCGCTGCCCGCCAATACCGGTCCTCCTCCACATCGACCGTGCCGGGCCGCCGCCGCCTGCGCGGCGCACGCATGACATAACACAGCATGCGTGGCCTTGCGGCGCGCACGATGGCAGCTTGTCCAGCTCTGAGGATGCGCCATGTCCACCCGCCTTGCACTCGCGCTGTTGCTGTCCGCCGCCGCCACGGCCGCCGCCGCTGTACCGACCTATACCGTGACCGTCCTGCCCGAGGGCATGGCCCCGGCCGGCATCAACAATGCCGGCCAGATCGTCGGCATCCGCAACGAACACGCCTACCTGTGGTCAAGCGCCGGCGGCGTCGACCTCGGCACCCTCGGCGGCGCCAGCAGCAGCGGGGCGGCGCTCAACCGCTTCGGCGAGGTGACCGGCGGCGCGCTCACGGCCGACGGCGACGAGCACGCCTTCCTTTACAGCCGTGGCGTGATGAGCGACCTCGGGACGGTCGGCGGCGGCAAATTCACGCGTGGCACGGCGATCAACGACTTGGGCCAGATTGCCGGGGACTTTCATGCGCCCGCCAGCGGCTGGGGCGCCTTTGTGCGCCTCGATGGGCAACTCCGCGATATCGGCAACCTGGGCGGCGCCAGTACCTGGGCCAGCGGCATCAACAACGCCGGCCGCGTGGTCGGTTCCTTTCTGGCGCAGGGCGACTTCCATCCGCCGCAGAGCGCCTATATCTACGAGAACGGCGTCATGACCGCCCTCAACTATTCGCCTTCGGGCATCAGCACCGCCAACGCCGTCAACCAGGCCGGCCAGATCACCGGCACCGACTGGCACGGGCCGGAAGCGGCTTATCTGTACACCAACGGCATAACGCAGGTGTTGGGAAGCATGTACGGCCTGGCCGCGTGGGGCACCGCGCTCAACAACCGGGGCGAGGTGGTCGGCAACCTGGGCGGGCCGCTGCAAGTGCCGTTCTTTGCGTTTATCTACGCCAACGGCGCCATGAACGACCTCAACACACTGATCGATCCCGCGCTCGGCTGGACCGTGCATAGCGCCGCCGGCATCAACGACCTGGGCCAGATCGCCGCCTGGGGCTGCCACGACAGCGACGGCTGCGGCGGCCTGCTGCTGCAAGTGGCGCCGGTGCCCGAACCGGGCGCCACGGCCATGCTGCTGGCGGGGCTGGCGCTGCTGGGGGTGGCGTGGCGCCGCCGCCAGTTCAGCGCAGCATATCGACGTGCATGATGCCGTCTTCGTCGTAGGGCGCGCCCACGGTGGCGAAGCCGAAGCTGGCGTAGAACGCCGCCAGGTGCTGTTGGGCGCCGATGCGGATGCGCTGGCCCGGATGCTGGCGTTCGGCGCGGGCGATGCCTTCGGCCAGCAGGGCGCGTCCGCTGCCGCCGCCGCGCGCACTCCTGGTGGTGAGCACGCGCCCGAGCGACATCTCGGCGAATTTCACGCCGGGGGCGAGGCAGCGCAGGTAGGCCGCCAGCACGCGCGCGCCATCGACCGTGTGCCAGCCGAGCAGGTGGTGCGCGCCCTGGTCGTAGCCATCCATGTCCGGATACAGGCAGGTTTGTTCGAGGATGAACACATCCTGGCGGCTGGCCATGACCGCGTACAGGTCGGCGCCGGAGAGTTCGTCGAAGTGGCGCCATTCCCAGGCGATGGACGGGTTGACGGTCATCGTTTCTACTTTCATTGTTCTGCGTTCTAGTTAGCGGTTTCAAAACCTTCGAGCACATTGACCACGTTGATGCCGATCTCGCTGACCGCATAGCCGCCTTCGAACACGAACGCGGTCGGCAGTCCGGTATGGGCGATGCGTTCGCCGATACGCAGGAAATCGCTGCTTTGCAGCGCGAACGACGACAGCGGGTCGCCCGCGAACGTATCGACCCCGAGCGAGACCACCAGCGCGTCCGGCGCGAAGCCGGCCAGCTTGACGCAGGCCGATTCGAGCGCCAGGAACCACTGCGCCGGAGTCGATCCGGGCGCCAGCGGCAGGTTCAGGTTGTAGCCCGCGCCTTCGCCGTCGCCGCTCTCGCCGGCGTGCCCCAGGTAGAACGGATACTCGCTGCGCGGATCGGCATGGATCGAGATGAACAGCACGTCCTTGCGGCCGTAGAAAATGCTCTGCGTGCCGTTGCCATGGTGGTAGTCGATATCGAGGATGGCGACCTTCCTGGCGCCGTCGTCGAGCAAATGCTGGGCCGCCAGCGCGGCATTGTTGAGGAAGCAGTAGCCGCCGAAAAAATCGGCGCCCGCATGGTGGCCGGGAGGGCGGGTCAGCGCGAAGGTGCCGCGTTCGCCCAGGCGCAGCGCATGCGCGGCGTTGACCGCGCAGTCGGCCCCGGTCTTGGCGGCGATCCAGGTGCCGGCCGTGAGCGGGGTGCCGCTGTCCATCGAGTACAAACCCATGCGCGCGGCAAAATTATCGGGCTCGATATCGGTGCGCATGCCGCGGATCGGCCACACCGACGGAAACGCGTCCTTGTCGGCATTGGCCTCGTCGAGCGCGACCCACTCGCTCCAGGCGCTGCGCAAAAAATGCAGGTAGCGCGGCGTGTGGATGCGCTCGAGCGAGACCAGCGACACGCCATGCGGCGTGACCACCTTGCCCAGGCCGCGCCGTTCGAATTCGGCCAGCACCATCTCGACCCGCTCCGGCTTTTCGAAGCACGGCACGAGGGCGCCGCGGAACATCTCGTGGCGCCCCCGGTGCTGGGCATGGTGCTCGTTATAAAAAGTCAGCACGCGCGCTCCCGCTGTCGGTCACCGCCTCGGTCGTCACCTCAGTCACCGCATAATGTGCTGCTGTTGTAGGCCGCCACGAAGTCGTCGAAGCTGCCGCTCTGGGCCTGCTCGATGATGGCCTGTTCGGCCAGCGAGGCCGCCGCCATCTCGTCGAACAGCGCCGCTTCGGCCGGCATCAAGGGGCTGGCGCGGAAGCTCGCCGCATGCAGCTCGCTCTGGCGCAGGCCGAAGGCGGCCGAGGAGCCGAGCGCGCGCACTTCGTCCAGCACCCGCGCCGAGGGCGTCAGGGCCGCATTGGCGACCTTGGCGCGCTGCGCGGCCAGCGAGGCCGCATGCACGCCGTCTTCGTTGTGGGCGCTGTCGAGCAGCGCCGCCACCGGGGCGATGCGCCCGATCAGTTGGTCGGCCCACTCCCGCAAGCCGATCTCTTCGCCGTTGCGGGTCAAGGTCAATCCGGGACGGCGGCCTTCCTTGACCGTGCGCGCGAAATTGCGCGCGTGGACCAGGCTTTCCGTGTGGTTGATCAGCGGGCTGTCGTCGAGCGCGCAAAACAGCAGGAAGGCATCCATGAAGCGGCCCGTTTCGACGCTGACGCCGACCGGTTCGAACGGATCGACATCGAGGCAGCGCACTTCGATGTACTGTACGCCGCGCTTGCACAGCGCCTGGACCGGGCGCTCGCCGGTGCGGATCACGCGTTTCGGGCGGATGGTCGAATAGTATTCGTTCTCGATCTGCAGCACGTTGGTCGAGAGCTGGATCCACTGGCCATCGCGCTTGGTGCCGAGCGCCTGGTACGGCTTGTAGGGCCGGTTCACGGCATCCATCAAGGTGCTGACATAGCTTTCGAGCGAGTTCTCGTGCGGCGTCAGGCCCGATTGCGCGTCGTTCTGGTAACCGAGGTCGCTCATGCGCAGGCTGGTCGCATACGGCAGGTACAGCGTGTCGTCGGACAGTGTTTCGAGCTGGTGTTCGCGCCCGCGCAAAAAGCCGGTGGAGAGCGCCGGCGAGGCGCCGAACAGGTACATCAACAGCCAGCTGTAGCGGCGGAAGTTGCGGATCAGGGCGATGTAGCTTTCGGACTGGAAGTCGCGCAGCGCGCTGCGCCGTTCTTGGGCGACGCCTTCGCTGCTGGAAAACAGCTGGAACATCTGCTCCGGCAGCGAATAGTTGTAGTGGATGCCGGCGATGCACTGCATCGCTTTCCCGTAGCGCAGCGCCAGGCCGCGCCGGTACACGTGTTTGAGCATGCCGATGTGCGACTTGCCGTACCAGGCGATGTCGATGTCTTCTTCGGCCGGCAGCTCGCACGGCATCGATTCGCTCCACAGCATTTCGTCGCCCAGCTTGGTGTAGGCGTAGCGGTGGATGGCGTCGAGTTTGTGCAGGGTGGTGCCGATATCGTTTTCCGCCGGCGTGATGAATTCGAGCAGGGCTTCGGCGTAGTCGGTGGTGATCTGCGGGTGGGTCAGGGCGGCGCCCAGCGCTTGCGGGTGCGGGGTGCGCGCCAGGCGCCCGGCGCGGTCCACGCGCAGGGTTTCGCGCTCGATGCCGCGCAGGCCCTGGCCCAGCAGGGCGCGGTGTTCATCATCGTCGAGCAGGGCCAGGCGGCGGGTCAGTTGGTTCGACACGGTGAATCCTTTCTTGTACTGCCAAATAGGTAAGTGCTGCGAGATTAACCGAAATCCGGCCAGCGCGCCTGAGGTCTGGTTTTCCTGCTGGGATGGGGCTTGTTTTCTTGATTTATATGCAATGCGGCCGCGCTACGACGCCGGCTTTTTGGCCGCCGCGATCCAGGCGTCGACCTGCTGTTCGAGCAGCGCCAGCGTCAGCGGCCCGTTATCGAGCACCACGCTGTGAAAGCGCCGGATGTCGAATTTGTCGCCCAGCGCGGCCTGCGCCTTCTCGCGCAGCGCGCGGATTTTCAACTGTCCGACCTTGTAGCCGAGCGCCTGCGCCGGCCAGGCGATGTAGCGGTCCACTTCCAGCTCGTTGTCGCCGGGCGCGTTGGCGGTGTTGGCGTTCATGTAGTCGAGCGCCTGCTGGCGCGTCCAGCCCTGGGTGTGGATGCCGGTATCGACCACCAGCCGCACCGCGCGGAACATCTCGGCGTTCAGGTGGCCGAAGGCGGAAAACGCATCCTTGTAAAAACCCAGCTCGGGGCCGAGCGTTTCGGCGTACAAGGCCCAGCCTTCGCCATACGCGCCGTGCCAGCCGTAACGGCGGAAGGCCGGCAGGTCGGCGATCTCGGCCGCGCGCGCCACCTGCAGGTGGTGGCCGGGCAGCGCTTCGTGCAGGGCCAGCGTTTCCATCTCCCACATGGGGCGCGTTTCGATCAGCGAGGTGTTGACCACGAACGCCGCCGGCCGGTCGGCGGCGCCGGCCTCGTACCAGGCCGCGCCCAGTTTTTCGGCGCCCGGGTTGGTGGCCGCCTTGACCAGCACTTCCTGCGCCGGCGCGGCCGCGAACAGTTTCGGCACGGCCGCACTGGCGCGCGTGAGGATGCGCCGGTAGCGCGCCAGCAGCGCGTCGCCGCTGGTGTAGAACAGGCGCGGATCGGTCTTGGCGAACACCATGAACTGGGCGAAGCTGCCGCTAAAACCGGTGCGCGCGATCGCCGCCGTCATCCCGGTGCGCAGGCGCGCCACTTCCTTCAGTCCCAGCGCGTGGATGGCGGCCGGCGCCATTTCGATGGTGGTCTGGCGGGTCACCGCCAGCAGGTAGTAATCGAGGCCGGACGGCAGCGCGCTGGCCGCGATCGACTCGCGCGCCACCGGCACGTATTCGTTGCGCAGGAACTCTTCCAGCTCCTGCAGCGCCGGCGCCACGCGGTTGCGCAGCGCCACCGGACCGGCCAGCGCCAGGGCGTCGCGCACCGGCTTGTCGATGCTGGCCGGGATCTGGCGGAACGGCTGGCCGAGCGGACCGTCGAGCGCGTTTTCGCGCAACTGCTTGAGCAGCGGCGGCACCGCGCGCACGGTCACCTTGGGCGCCACCCAGCCGCTGCGCATGCCTTCGCGCAGTTGCTCGATCAAGCCGGCGACGTGGGCCGGCACCGCGTCCAGGCGCGCCAGGTAGTTACGGTAATCGGCCTCGCTGGCGAACGGCATCTGCGCGGCCAGTTGCGCCAGCGTGATGTGCAGGCCGGCGTAAGCGCTGATCGGCTGCGCCTGGAACGGGTACAGGGCGGCCGCCTTGACCGCCTGTTCTTTCTCCCACACGAACAGGTCGTAGGACAGCTGCTGCTGCGGGCTCAGTTTGTCGCGCTCGATCTGCCTGGCCTGGTCGAGCATCTTGCGCTGGTGCGCATTGGCGGCGCGGCTGGCGACCAGGGTGGTCTCGCTCAGGGCCGCGTCGTAGCGGTAGTCGCCCACCGAGGTGGCGTATTCGGGCTGGTTTTGCAGGCGCCATTCCCAGTCGCCGTCGAACAGCGCGCGCGCCTGCTGGTCCGCGCTCAAGCGTTCCGCGGCGAGGCGTTCGACGGCCGGGCGCTCTTGCGCCGGCCGTTCGGGCACGGCGGCTTGCCCCGCGCCGGCGGCCAGCGGGGCGAGCATCAGGACAGTGGTGGCGATCAGTTTGCGCATCTGATCATTTTAGCAAAGGGGACGGTGCGCACGTTGCACCGCAGAACTTATATGGCGTTGCCGACCCGTGCGCCGCTGACGCGCTCGATGCCGGCCAGGTCGCGCCAGCTCTGCACCTCGCGGTAGCCGCCTTGGGCCAGCAGGGCGCGCACCTGGGCGGCCTGATCGTAGCCGTGCTCCATCAATAGCCAGCCTTGGGCCGCCAGATGGTGTGGCGCGCCAGCCACAATGGTGCGCAGGGCCGCCAGGCCGTCGGCGTGGTCGGTCAGCGCGCCGACCGGTTCGAAGCGCAAATCGCCCTGGGCCAGGTGGACGTCGCCGTCGGCGATGTAGGGGGGATTGGCGACGATCAGGTCGAACCACTCGCCGCCGATGGCGCCGAACCAGTCGCTTTGCACGAAGCGCACGACGGCGCGGTTGGCTTGCGCGTTGGCGCGCGCCACCTCGAGCGCGGCGGCGCTGACGTCGAGCGCCGTGACGCCGGCGTCGGGCCGGGTGTGCGCCACGGCCACCGCGACGGCGCCGCTGCCGGTGCCCATGTCGAGCATGCGGGCGCGCACGGGCAGGCGTTCGAGCGCCAGTTCGACCAGCAGTTCAGTATCGGGACGGGGAATGAGCACCGCCGGGTTGACGGCGAAATCGAGGCCGTAGAATTCGCGACGCCCGACGATGTAGGCAATCGGTTCGCCCGCCAGGCGCCGTTCGACCAGCGCCGCCAGCGCCCCCGCCTCGGGCGCGCTCAGCACCCGTTCGGACTGGGTAATGAGGCCGATGCGCGTGATGCCGAGCGCATGGCAGGCCAGGATGCGGTTTTCCAGCGGGTCGAGCGGCAGCAGCGACTGCAGCGCGCCGACGCGCGCGCCGGCGCCAATCGTGCCCATGATCAGCGGCTGCCGCGCCGTGCCAGCACGAACAGCAGCAAGGCGCTGATGATGGCGAAGCACAGGGTCGACCATTGCGGGATCGACAGGCCGAGCAGGGTGTCGACCGCGTCTTCGCATAGGCCGTCGGCTTCGAAGATCCACGGCAGGTAGACCGCGGTCGGCACCTTATTGAGCATGGTCTGCATCGGGTCGATGCCGCACGACAGGCCCGGATGGGCCAGCACCCACAACTGCTTGCCGGCGTAGAACAGGCCGGTCAGGGAGCCGGCCAGCCCGACGAAGCTCCACAATTTGAACTGCTTGGCCGACGCCGCCGCCAGGCACACCAGTCCGCAAAAGAAGTAGGCGTAGCGCTGGATCACGCACAGCGGGCATGGCAGCATGTTCTTGTAGTGCTGCAGGTACAGCGCCGCGCCAATCAGGGCGAAGCAGACGGCGGAAAGGGTCATCAGGATCGGGCGGTTGTTGGGCATCGTTTCAGGTCCTAGAAGTGTTTTTATTTGCGTCTTGACATGCGGCCTGGGTAGGCCGCATTGCACAGTCTACAACGTCCGGCTTATGAATTGTTTAATCGCCGAGGGCCGCCAGCAATTCGGCCTGGTGTTCGGCCGCCAGCGCGTTGGTCAATTCGGTCAGTTCGCCGTCCATGATGAAGTCGAGTTTATACAGGGTCAGGTTGATGCGGTGATCCGTCATGCGGCCCTGCGGGAAATTATAGGTGCGAATCCGCTCGCTGCGGTCGCCCGAGCCGATCAGGCTTTTGCGGGTGGCCGCTTGCTTCGACTGCTGCTCGCGCAACTGCACGTCCTTGATGCGCGCGGCCAGCACTTTCAGGGCCGAGGCCTTGTTCTTGTGCTGGCTGCGGTCATCCTGGCATTCGACCACGATCCCGCTCGGCAGGTGGGTGATGCGCACCGCCGAATCGGTCTTGTTGATGTGCTGCCCGCCGGCGCCCGAGGCGCGGTAGGTGTCGATGCGCAGGTCGGCCGGGTTGATGTTGACGTCTTCGACTTCGTCCGCTTCCGGCATCACCGCCACGGTGCAGGCCGAGGTGTGGATGCGGCCCTGGGTTTCGGTGGCCGGCACGCGCTGCACGCGGTGCCCGCCCGATTCGAACTTGAGCTTGGAGTAGGCGCCGTTGCCGATCAGGCGCACGATCACTTCGCGGTAGCCGCCCAGGTCCGACACCGATTCCGACACCGTCTCGACCTGCCAGCGATTGCGCTCGGCGAAGCGCACGTACATGCGCAGCAGGTCGCCCGCGAACAGGGCCGACTCGTCGCCGCCGGTGCCGGCGCGGATTTCGAGGAAGATGTTGCGCTCGTCGTTGACGTCTTTCGGCAGCAGCATCTTTTGCAGGTCCATTTCCAGCTGCGCCACGCGCGCCTTGCCGGCTTCGATTTCTTCCTGCGCGAAGTCCTTCATGTCCGGGTCCGCAAGCATTTCCTGCGCGTCGGCGATATCGTCCTGGGCGCTCTGGTACTCCTTGAACAGCGCCACCAGCGGGCCGATTTCGGCGTGCTCGCGCGTCATCTTGCGGTAGGCGTCCATGTTCGAGGTCGCGCCTTCGCTCATGAGCAATTCGTCAAGTTCGACAAGGCGGTTGGCCAGTTGATCCAGCTTGGCCAGCATCGATGGTTTCATAGGGGGCTCGTGTAAGGTGAAGGAAGCTAACAACCGGGAACGGCCGCAGGACTGCGGCGCGGTACGACAAGGGGCTTGGGCGCTAACGGCGGCCGCGGAACAACTGGGGCAGCAAGGTCGCCAGGCGCGCGCGCTCGTCGCCCTGGGCGCGGTGCAGCGCCTGCTGCGGGCCGTGCAGGAACTTGGCGGTCAGGCCCTTGGAGAGGGCGTCGAGCACGGCGTCGACATCGTCGCCGCGCGCCAGCATTTTTTTGGCGCGTTCGAGTTCGAACAGGCGCATCGCTTCGCTGTTTTCTTGCAGGTCCTGGATGACGGGCACCATGGCGCGGTCGTCGATCCAGTGCATGAACGACTGCACCCGCGTTTCGATGATGGCTTCGGCCTGGGCCACGGCGGCCTGGCGACTCTCCAACCCGGTCTGGACCACTTGTCCGAGGTCGTCGACGGTGTACAAGAACACGTCGTCGAGGCGCCCGACTTCGGCCTCGATATCGCGCGGCACGGCCAGGTCGACCATGAACATCGGTTTATGGCGGCGCGCCTTGATCGCGCGCTCGACCAGGCCCAGGCCAATCAATGGCAGCGAGGACGCGGTGCAGGAAATGACGATGTCGAACTGCGCCAGCTGCTCGGGCAGCGCGGCCAGGCGGATCGCACGGCCGTTGAAACGGTGCGCCAGCGTCTCGCCGCGCTCCATGGTGCGGTTGGCGATGGTGATGTTTTTCGGGTTCTGGGCCGCAAAGTGGGTGGCGCACAACTCGATCATTTCGCCGGCGCCGATGAACAGCACATTCTGGTCGGAGATCTTGTCGAAGATGCGTTGCGACAGGCGCACCGCGGCGGCCGCCATGGAGACGCTGTGGGCGCCGATTTCGGTGGTGCTGCGCACTTCCTTGGCCACCGAAAAACTGCGCTGGAACAGCTGGTGCAGGTAGGTGCCCAGGCCGCCGGCTTCGTCGGCCAGGCGCATCGCGTCTTTCATCTGGCCGAGGATCTGCGGTTCGCCCAGGACCATCGAATCGAGCCCCGAGGCGACCCGGAATGCATGACGCACGGCGGCATCGTGCGGCAGCATGTACAGATGCGGGCGCAGTTCGGCGAAGTTGAGCTTGTGGTAATCGGCCAGGAAGTGGGCGCTCGCATCGAGCGGATTGGCGACATCGCTGGCGGCGTACATCTCGGTGCGGTTGCAGGTCGAGAGGATCGCCGCTTCGTCGCCGCCACGGGCGTCGATGCGGGCAAACCAGCCGCGCGCCGCCTGCACCGCCTGGCCGAGCTGGTCAGGCGCGAGCGCCAGCTGCTCGCGAAGCGAGACCGGTGCGGTGGTGTGATTGAGGCCGACGGCGAGCAGTTGCATGGCTTTACAGTGTACGGATGTGTAACGCCATTATACCGTGATGTGTCAAGGACCTACTCAAAGGAGGGTTTTTTGGTGCGGGAGGGCAATGATTGGGGAAGTTGCGGCGATCTTGGCACGCTTGCATCACCGTCGTTTCCGCCACTGGCAAAACCGTTATCCCCCACCTTCGCGGGGACAACGACGCCGAGTTTGCCGGCTCAGGCTACGCCCCAAGCTTTTCCAGCCGGTATCCATAGCTGTACACCGGCACCAGCCTGAAGCCATTTTCCGGTCGCAACTGCAACTTGTTTCTTACACGCGACACATGGGTATCCATGGTGCGTGACGGCACCGCCGTTTCGCGGATCCACACCGCTTCATGAATATACGCGCGCGACAGCGGACGGCCGATATTCCGAAAAAACAACAGTGCGAGATAGAATTCTTTGTGCGTGACTTCGATGACGTTGCCGTCCATCAGCAACCGGCCCGGCCGGGTTTCGAAAATATACGGTCCGAACTGGAGTTGTTCGGCCCCGTTCTGGGCCGGGTAGGCGCGCCGCAGCAGGGCTTGCACGCGCGCCACCAGTTCGCCCCGGCGCAGCGGCTTGACCATGTAATCGTCGGCCCCGGCGCCGATGCCGGCCACGATGTCATCTTCGGCCGAGCTGCTGGTGAGGAACATCATGGGGGTGGTGGAGGGCAGCTTTTCCTTGGCGCGGCGCAACACTTCGGTGCCGCTCATGTCGGCCACCTGCCAGTCCAGGATCAGCATGTCGACGCTGTCCTTGCGTAGCTGTCCGAGTAAATCTTTACCACTGTCAAACGACTGACAGACGTGTCCGGCGGAGGTCAGCACCTGGCAAATCAGGTCTGCCTGGCTGCGGTCATTGTCTAGGACGGCAATTCTCATGGTGGCGTGTGTCGAACGTAAAAACGTGTCGTAGGAGGAGTCCTACCTTGTGCGATCGAATAGTTACTCTGAATATAACAGACTTTTACAAAGCAACACTAATTGGAACACATTAATTTACATCCGGCAACGAACTGATCTGCCGTGCCATCCCCTCGCTTGATTACACGGTACACTGGAAAAACGCCGATTTCAATCGACTTTTTGAGTCTTGAAGGAAATTTACATATCGAAAGGAGAACCATGAACAATGCCTTGACAGCGATTCCAGGCAATCCCGAAGCGATTTTGCAAGTGCGCGAAGCATGCCGCCGCATGGTGCGCAACCGCGCGGCGGTCTCGGCCGGCATATCGGCGTTGCCGGTTCCCGGGCTCGATGTGATGTCCGACCTGACCATGCTGACCGGGCTGGTGAACGACGTCAACGCGGCCTTCGGCCTGTCCGCCGAACAAGTCGAGCACTTGCAGCCGACCTACAAGCGCATTGTCTACGGCGCGGCGGCGGGGGTGGGCGGCATGATGGTGGGAAAATTAATCACGCGCCAGCTGGCGCTGCGGCTGCTCAAGCGCAGCGGCGGCAAGGCGTTTGTGAGGTCGGCCGCGCGCTTCGTGCCGCTGGCCGGGCAGGTGGCCTCGGCGGCGATCGGGTTTACCGTGTTCCGCAAGCTCGGCTACGACCATGTGGACGCCTGCACCACGGTCGCGCGCCAATTGCTGGCGGCGCGCGCCGTTTAGCGGCGTGCCGGGTGGCACGCCAGTGCCGGACCGGTCAGGTGTCCGGCAACACCACGTTTACTTCAAGCACTTCCAGGTTGCCCTGGCGGTCCAGCGACAATTTGATGTCGTCCGGATTGACGCGGGTGTACTTCGAGATCACTTCAAGCAGTTCGCGGTGCAGCGCCGGCAGGAAGTCCGGGCCGGTGCGGTGACCGCGTTCGCGCGCGATGATGATCTGCAGACGCTCCTTGGCCGCGGTGGCGCTTTTCGGCTTGGAGGGAAACAGGAATGAAAGCAGGGCCATATCACTTTACTCCGAAGATGCGCTGGAATATGCCTGGTTTTTCATAGCTGGTAAAGCGCAGCGGTACATCGTCGCCGAGGAAGCGCGAGACCACGTCCTCGTAGGCCTCGGCCACGTCGGTGCCCTTGAAATGAATCGCCGGATTGCCCTGGTTCGATGCGTGCAGCACCGATTCGGACTCGGGAATGATGCCCACCAGGGGAATGCGCAGGATTTCCTGCACGTCCTGGTAGGACAGCATTTCATCGTTCTCGACCCGCTTGGGCGAGTAGCGTGTGATGAGCAAGTGTTCCTTGACCGGCTCGGCGCCGGTCTGGGCGCGCCGCGACTTGGCCTGGATGATGCCGAGGATGCGGTCCGAATCGCGCACCGACGACACTTCCGGATTGGTCACGATGATCGCTTCGTCGGCGAAGGTGAGCGCCATCAGCGCGCCATGCTCGATGCCGGCGGGCGAATCGCAGATGATGTATTCGAAGCCCATGTTGATCAGGTCGTGCAGCACTCTTTCGACGCCTTCTTCCGACAAAGCGTCCTTGTCGCGCGTCTGCGAGGCCGGCAGGATGAACAGGTTGTCGCAATGCTTGTCCTTGATCAAGGCCTGGTTGAGCGAGGCTTCGCCATTGATGACGTTGATCAGGTCGTACACGACCCGCCGTTCGCAACCCATGATCAGGTCGAGATTGCGCAGGCCGACGTCGAAGTCGAGCACGGCGGTCTTGTGGCCACGCATGGCCAGGCCGGTGGAAAAGCTGGCGCTGGAGGTCGTCTTGCCGACGCCACCCTTGCCGGAAGTCACAACAATAATTCTTGCCACAGGGGGTCCTTTTTTCGTATCTGGTATTTAAACGCGGGAGGCCGGACTGATCGACAGTATATCGATGCGGTCGCCGATCAAGCGGATTTGCGTCGGCTGGCGCGCCAGCTGCGGCGCGAAGCCATCTTCGAACGTGCGGTAGACGCCGGCGATCGAGACCAGCTCGGGCTGCATCGCCATGGCGAAGATGCGCGCGTCGCCATTGCCGGAGGCGCCGGCCAGTGCGCGTCCGAACAGCGACGCGTAAATATGGATGCTGCCGTCGGCGATGATTTCGGCGCCATTGTTGACCACCGCCGTGACGATCAGGTCGCCGCCGCGCGCATACACGCGCTGGCCGGCGCGCACCGGGGTGTCGATGATCATGGTGCCGGGCGCGACGATGGCGCTGGCCGCTGCGGGCGCCGCGACGGTCGCTGCCGGCGCGGTAGCTTCGGCGCGCGCCTTGTCGCCGCTGGCGCCGTCGTCGAGCGAGAGGCCGCGCGCGCGGATCGCGTCGTGCATGGACGCCGGGGCGCCGCGCACGGCCACCGCGTTCAGGTGGTATTTCTTGAGCAAGCTGACCATCTTGTCCCAGTCGATGCGCGGCGCGTTCTCGGCCAGGGCGCTGATATCGATCACGGCGAATTCGTCTTCGAAGAAATCGGCCGAGCCGCCCGTCATCTGCTTGAGCGCCGCATCGATCGCCAGCGGGTCGGCCGAGTACAGAATCGTGGAGATCGCCACCACGGTGGAGATCTTGATTTCGATAGGCAGTTGGGACGGGCTTTTGAGCATAGACGAGTCGTGAGGGATGGGCGGATCACCGCCCAAAGTGGCGCAGGCTCGTGCATTCTACTGTGAAAATCGGGGTTAGGGGAGGCTTGCCACGCATGTTCCGCGAGGCAACTCCAAACCGGTTTTTGGCTGAGGCAGCGAGCATTTTTTATCTCCAAGAACACGCGCGACAATGCTTTGAACGCGCCCTGGATGTGCGTCATAGGCGCTGGTCGGATTGCGTACACAGCGAAATGCGCGGCCAGCCGTGACGTGTGCGGATCAGGTGGTCTGCGGGCAGACACGGCGCTGCGGCAAGAAACCGTTGCGTGAGATGACGCTGGCAATGTGCCTGGCGACATGGACCGCAACACTGTTTGATTGGCAGTACGCGAAGCATCAGTTCGGTCTACCAACCAGAAATGCCAGCCGCACACTCGACTGTCTTCATCATGAAATCGAGGGCCAACAAACCCACTCGATTCGATTGACGTGCTTAACTCAAGGCGACGGCTTCTGTTGTCTCTTTAATTTATCTTCTTCATTGTGTTCCATACAGTCGAAAATTGCTCCCAACACACGTTCAACTTTTAATAATTCGATTTCTGTCAAAATGAATTTCTTGTCATTAAAAATTCCTTCACCGCTGCGGTCGATGAAAATCGTTATTCCGGAGCCCAGAATTCTTACTCTGACATCATCAAAGGCAAACGCATTCGGATTTCCCCGCGCCAGTTCCGCTCTTTTAAAACCGGACTTCATGTCTCCAAGCGCCACCATCAGCTTACGATAGCGTTCCTCTCCCTGAGTGAATCTTCCCAGAGGAACGCATGTTGTTGGGAATGATTTTATGGTACTGGATACTTCAGAAATGGTATAGATTGGCTCATAACAAACATCGACTGTACGCATGCCCTCGTCGGCCTTGGGTGCCGCTGCAAGAGCGGATGAAAAGAGAATGCTTACTAAGAAAATAGTTGATTTTAATCTGTCCATGGATATTGATAGCCACTCTTATAAGTAATTCGCTTTGGCATTTTATAATGATCTGTGATAGGTCGCTCATGCAATATGACGTGCTTCATCTTGTATCCTCTACGCTCCTCGCCATGTTTATGATGATCATCAGCTTGTTGAAACATGATATGAGACATTTCGTGAGACAATGTTCTGAACTGGCTTGCAAAACGTGGCCCCTCTGCCGTATCGATTTTTACTCTGAAATATGGATCAATGGTAACCGTATCGGAAGTTGTGTCGCTGACTTGAGCCTTATGCATATATCGCGACTTTGATCCCTCCATGTTGAAGTTGATGATTACAGTGTCGCCTCGGTACCAAGGCAATCTACCGGACTTAAGCGATTGACAGCTTAACATGGCTTTTGTGTCATGTATTTGTGGGGCTTAGGCTGCTTGTTTCTGGGCTTTGATTGGCCGGGTCGGTGAAGGAACGTCTTGCGAACAATCAGGGCCATGGCATTGTGAAGCAAGTCCACGGCACCACGCAGCAGCAGTGCCGGCATCAGCGGTTTGAGTACCGTTTGTGCATAGGCGCGGTTCACGC
>NZ_WHJF01000399.1:0-446 GCF_011682185.1 Massilia genomosp. 1 | reverse complement strand
TCCTTTTCCGCGGCGGAAAGCTTGGAAAGATCTGGAAGGGGGCGCAGTTTTGTCATGATCAGCATCATGGACCGATTTCAAGAAACGAACAACTCTGGCACGTGCTCGCTCAGGCTAAACAGTTACCTGTCAACTTGGCGGAGCGCGGCGGTTTTTGTAAACTATTGGCATGACACCCACCCAACTTTACCTCGGCTTTCGCTTCCCACACCACATCATCAGCCACGTCGTATGGCTGTACTTCCGATTTTCGCTGAGTTTTCGCGACATTGAGGAACTGATGGCCAGTCGCGGCATTTTCGTGACGTATGAGACGATCCGCCAATGGACGTTGAAGTTCGGTCAGCGATATGCCAACGAACTGCGCCGGCGTCAGCCGCAGCGCGGCGACAAATGGCATCTCGACGAAGTCGTGCTCACCATCAAGGGCAAACACCACTATCTCT
>NZ_WHJF01000398.1:0-448 GCF_011682185.1 Massilia genomosp. 1 | reverse complement strand
AACAAATTTTGGCCGAAGTAGAAGGTGCGCTTGCACAGCGATCAAAATTTGTTTTTAAGTTAAAGAAGTAAGCGGGCCGGGGGCAGCTCTGAAAGCGCGGCACGGGTCGGGAACGGCATGGGGTCAGATCGGGTCAGGTCGGTCAGCTGGGCGGGCACGGGGCAGTGTGAGAAACGTCCACGAACGGAGCAGTAAGGCGGGAGTTAGCCGCGTCAACGCCAGGTGACGTGAGCCGTATCCTGTTCGTACCCTGTCCGTATCTCGCCCGTATCCTGCTGTAGCTTATTCGTATCCTAGTCGTATCCCATTCGGGAGACAGAAAAATCAGTCCTGGTACTAAAAACCCGCAAAAACACTGTGGCGACGGGGTGCGCGGGGAGTCCCCGCAGCCCCCTCCAATTCCTCACACATCACGCAACCCTCCGGTTTGCCATAAAGCCCGCCGTTG
>NZ_WHJF01000397.1:0-449 GCF_011682185.1 Massilia genomosp. 1 | reverse complement strand
GCCCGGCGTGGCGACGCTGCAAGGCGCCTTCGTTGATGTCGGCGTTGTCGGCGCCGTCGCAAGCGCCGACAGCGCGGGCAAGCATGTGGAGCTGCGCATCGAGCTCGGCGACGGCCTGGTGCTGACCTTGGTGAGGCACTGATGTTCTTCCCGGAAGGCACGGTGCGCGTGCACCTCTACGGCGAGCCGGTCGACGCCCGCAAATCCTTCGACGGCCTGTACGCCCCCCTGTGTCAAACTGTTGTGAGACAACTTCATAACTCTAATTAAGGAAGTTGGTACCCACATGGAATCGAATATGACACCAGCAGCAGGACGCATTCAAGACGATATCGATGGTTTTTCTGACGGCGCCCCGCCGGTCGCCCTCCGGGCTCGCTCTGAGGCACCGTCAGAAAAAGCGGCAGCAAGTGCGGAGGTGGTTGCTGTGGCAAGGCGCCGCAAGTTCA
>NZ_WHJF01000396.1:0-452 GCF_011682185.1 Massilia genomosp. 1 | reverse complement strand
AACAAGGCATTGCGCTGCTCTTGCGGGCAGTGCCCACGACCGATGGCTCATGCTTTGCACCGGCCGCCTGCACTGCCGTGAAGCAGTTCAAACCATCGGAGACGACGATACTCGCTGCTGCCAGATGTTTCAATGCCCATTGCGCCACATCGGCTTTTCCGAACGTTTTCACCCTGGAGAATATGGCATATACCGGATGGCCTTCCGGCGAGATTTGCACCGCCGCGATGAATGGCACCTTATTCTCCGACCCGCGCCCCCGTTTCCCACCGGGGTGCGCACCACCAAAGTAGGCGTCATCGGCCTCTACATGGCCCACCAGCTGGCGTTCGGACTCGCGCTCGGCCATCACCTCCAGTATCTTGTGTTTAAGGCGCCAAGCGGTGCGATAGCAGACACCGAGGAGGCGCATCAGCTCCAGCGCCGCCACATTGTTCTTCGCTTGCGTGAGG
>NZ_WHJF01000395.1:0-458 GCF_011682185.1 Massilia genomosp. 1 | reverse complement strand
ATTGTTCGCAAGACGTTCCTTCACCGACCCGGCCAATCAAAGCCCAGAAACAAGCAGCCTAAGCCCCACAAATACATGACACAAAAGCCATGTTAAGCTGTCAATCGCTTAAGTCCGGTAGATTGGCAACCGAACCGAAGCGTGGTGTCGGTTAGCTGAAGATCAGCGCTAATCACCTAAAAATTTGACAATGGAAAGACTTGAAAAAATCCAAGAAAACAACATTACTATTTTTTAAAGATAAAAATTTAGAAATTTTTCAAAAACTTGGAAAAATTGACAGTATTATCAAGTTCCATTTACTTAAAGAATCTTTTTCATGATTGCCAAATTGTAACTGTTTAGCCCTGACCGTTGTAAACGCGCAATTGTAAACATTCCGATATCCGGGCATGATGCCGGTCATGGTAAAACTTGCCCCTCTTCCCGACCTCTCGACTCTCTCGCATCCCGAAAAA
>NZ_WHJF01000394.1:0-473 GCF_011682185.1 Massilia genomosp. 1 | reverse complement strand
TCAGGTACGGCATCCCCACGCCTTAAAAATGAGATTAGCCATGATTCCGCCGCCGTAACCGATCAGATTTCCTCCGATATCACCAAAAAGCGATGAAAAATCGTGCTCTCCTGATGTCGGCCAGTTCAGAAAAATCGTTTTGCAATTGGCTCACCTGAGCCTGATCTCGAAGGACGGCGCCATTGAACTCAAGACCCTGATGGGCAAGAACGTCAGCGTCGGCGTGCTGATGGCCGATGGCAGCGAAAGCTACATCAACGGCTAGGTCAATTCGTTTGGCTTCAGCCATTCGGATGGCGGCTTTGCCTTTTACCATGCCGAAATCGTGCCGTGGCTGACCTACCTCAAGCGCCGCGTCAACTCGCGCATCTTCCAGGACCTGAACGTGCTCGGCGTGCTCGACAAGATCTACAAGGGCGACCACGGCGGCCTGGCCACCTACGAGTTCCGCACCAGCAAAAGCTATCCGCCGG
>NZ_WHJF01000393.1:0-479 GCF_011682185.1 Massilia genomosp. 1 | reverse complement strand
GGCTTGAAGTAATACGGGAAACACACCGTGTGTGACAATTGTCGCATAAATTTCTTGCAAGCATGCGACATTTGTCGCAATATTGCGGCATTCGCCACAAGGAGACGTCCCATGTCCATTCCATCCATTACCGAGTTGAGCCTGTTAAAGTGTTTGTGGAAACAGCATCCCCTGAGCGCGCGCGCGATCCATCAACATGCTGAGGAAGAGCTGCATTGGTCATTTTCCTCCACCCGCAAAACACTGGACCGCATGCTGGTCTTGCAGCCGGCCTTCGCCCTGCGGGCCGTCGATACGTCGCCGCATCCTGTCAATCCGGCCGCGGAATCGCTCCCCCAATGGCTGGCGCCCCTGCAGCGCATGCACATTACCAGCTATTTTGGCACCGTCAGGACAGCCGGCGCCACGCCTCACGGCGGGATCGATCTGGCGGCGCGGGCGGGCACACCGATCATGGCACCGGCGTCTGGCACAGTCAC
>NZ_WHJF01000392.1:0-483 GCF_011682185.1 Massilia genomosp. 1 | reverse complement strand
CACCACGGCAAAGGTGCGCTGGTCGACCACGAACACGGTCGAGGACAGCAGCATCAGCGCGAGGAA
Organism: Massilia genomosp. 1; assembly: GCF_011682185.1. Taxonomy (NCBI): domain Bacteria; kingdom Pseudomonadati; phylum Pseudomonadota; class Betaproteobacteria; order Burkholderiales; family Oxalobacteraceae; genus Massilia; species Massilia genomosp. 1. The sequence continues at coordinate 417 of NZ_WHJF01000392.1, read as the reverse complement.
GCCGGCGACCAGAATGGATACTAAACGGTTCATTAGCGGATCTCCCGATCACGTGAGGATTCGCGGCTGCGGTTGTCGCGCTGGCGCACCTGTTCGAGCGGCTGCATCACCTCGGCCGGCAGCGGCGCGGCTTGCACCGGCCCGGACTTGGCGCCGATGGCGGCGTCGTTGGCGGCAGTCTGCGCAATCAGTTTGTCGAGCGGCAGATACAGCAGGTTGCTGCCGGACTTGGCGTCCACCATGACCTTGCTGGCACTGGTGAAAATCTGCTGCATGGTGTCGAGGTACATGCGGTCGCGCGTGACGCCCGGCGCCTTCTGGTACTCGGCCATCACTTGCGTGAAGCGGGCCGCGTTACCGGTGGCGTTTTCGGTGACCATCGAGCGATAAGCCTCGGCTTCCTGCATCAGGCGGAAG
>NZ_WHJF01000391.1:0-487 GCF_011682185.1 Massilia genomosp. 1 | reverse complement strand
CGTCCACGCAAAAGACGAAAGTAAACCTGAAATGCGGCGAGTTTACAAGGGGCGCGTTAAGTCATTGAATGTAAACAGGTTTTCAGCACGGTCGGCACCGCGCGCAAGACTTGTGTATAACGAGGTGGCTTGAACTACAACCGATTCCGCTACTATGATGCGGACTGCGGGCGATATGTTTCCCTAGATCCGATCGGACTTGCAGGTGGCAGTAATTCATATCAATATGCGCCCAATCCTAGTGGGTGGACGGACCCGCTGGGATTAATGAAAAACTGCGCGTGCGGCGCGGCGGATCTAAGTCCTGGAGAATTGCTCCGTCAAAAGCATGGTCATCTTTCAGCACAGGAACGGCAAAAAATAAGGTGATTAGCGCTGATCTTCAGCATAACTGAACTTTGGTCGCCGTTACGTGTCCAACCTTGCATATGCGTGCGCGGTGGCGCAGGCGGGAGAAGATTATGGCGACGATGAATCGGGTTCAGTT
>NZ_WHJF01000390.1:0-487 GCF_011682185.1 Massilia genomosp. 1 | reverse complement strand
TCATGGTGTGGGCGTTTTGATTAAGCGTTAGAACTAAATCATGCCAGAAATGGGCGCCCACTCCCACCTTTTCGCTTGCGCTGCCAAGCAATTTTCATCCGTTCCGCTAGTTTTGCAAGAGGCTCCCTCTTGAGAGTCAACAAACACTCCGATTTGATATCGTGGAGGTTGTCGCGACCAAGCCGGTAACCGTGTTTGAATCAATCATCGCTCCCACCATGCAAAACGGATATCGGCAACCTGGTGGGGGCATTCAAACTTTAATTACTAACCGCCGCGATTTCACCGCTCCTGTTGTGATTGGAACACTACCATGACGTTAACAAAAAAAAGATTGGTCAAGTTGCAGGAGGATACATATCGAGCCAATTGCAAAACGATTTTTCCGAACTGGCCGACATCAGGAGAGCACGATTTTTCATCGCTTTTTCGTGATATCGGAGGAAATCTGATCGGTTACGGCGGCGGAATCATGGCTAATCTCATT
>NZ_WHJF01000038.1:0-56600 GCF_011682185.1 Massilia genomosp. 1 | reverse complement strand
TGAAACTGAACCCGATTCATCGTCGCCATAATCTTCTCCCGCCTGCGCCACCGCGCACGCATATGCAAGGTTGGACACGTAACGGCGACCAAAGTTCAGTTATGCTGAAGATCAGCGCTAATCACCTTATCATTTGCGTAGGTCTTCGCTATTCCCGCCAAGACCTCGTCGTCCCTTGGGGTGCATCGATGCACCGTCTTGCAATACGCATTGATACGACCTACGTGATAGCAAACCTGATTAATTCTGGCGGTCTGAATAATTTGACCTCCCGGGATAATCAGGAAATGCGCACCGTTACCTGCAGGTTTGAAGGAATATCCGACCATGGTTGAGAAACCATCATTCCCTGCTGGTTTGGTGCAGAATGATGCCACTGACATCTCTCATGGGCCCATGCTCAATCTTCGGAAAAATTTGCACCTGAATGCGAGCGCTGGTGATGATGCCGTTATTTACAATAAGCATAGTAGTTTTTCCAGGAAAAGCATGATTCAAAAAAATAATGATAACATTATATCATGTATTTTTAACCAATTTTTCCCATTTCCCAGATACTACAAGGCCATTCACGGCAGGCGAACGCTTACATCACGATCTTGACCATGTGGTGAGCGTGCAGCGCGCGGTACAAGTCGTCGAGCTGCTCGCGGCTGATGGCGCGCACGGTGACGGTCAGGCCGGTGTAGTTGCCTTGCGGCGAAGGGCGCACTTCCATGCGGCCGATGTGAAAGGTGGGGTCGAATTCGAGCACCACGTCGATGATGGTCGCCGCGAAATCGTCATGCGTGGGGCCCATCACCTTGATCGGGAAGTCGCTCGGGTATTCAATGAGGGATTCAGTCGGTTCCATACACAATCCAGTTCTAAAAATTGACAACACAGCCGCGCTCCCCGTATGGGAACGCGCTTGATGACATTGTAGCCAAAAAAAGGCCAGCGCTAGGCTGGCCTTGAACTATTCCCTTGGGAGGAACAGGTGAGACTGGTAGGACGAACCCGCCAGGCGAGCGCGCGCATGCGCGGCTCAGCGAATCTGTTGCTGCACGTTGTCGCGGCGGTCCTGGCGTTGCTCGCGCGCGCGTTCGCGCTTGTCGGCCTCTTCGGCCTGCTTTTGCAGTTGCTGCTGCGATTGCTGGGCTTGCGATTGCTGGGCCTGCTGCGCTTGCTGGGCCTGGCGTGCCTGGGCCTGGGCCGCCTCGCGCTGCTGGGCGTCGCGTTGCTGAGCGTCACGCTGCTGGCGCTCGGCCTGCTGGCGCCGTTCGTTCTCGGCATCGCGCGACTGGCGTTCGGCCTGCTGGCGACGGGCATTCTCGGCATCGTGCTGTTGACGCTCGGCCTGCTGGCGGCGCGCGTTCTCGCCGTCGCGCTGCTGGCGTTCGGCTTGCTGCTGGCGCTCGGCCTGCTGCTGCCGTTCCAGCTGGCGCAGGCGTTCCTGGTCGGCGTCGCGCTGCAAGCGGTCGGCGAGCTGGCGGTTGTTGGCCTCGCGCTGCTGGCGTTCGGCTTGCTGGCGATTGCTGGCGTCGCGTTGCCCTTGCAGTTGCGCTTCGGCTTCGCGCTGCTGGCGCGCGCTCTCGATCGTGCGCAGGCGCTCGCCTTCGGCGCCGCGCTGGCGGTCGGCCTCGGCCTCGCGCCGGCGCCCGGCCAGCTCGGCTTCGCGCTGGCGTTGCTGGCCATCCGCGGCGCGGCGGTTATCGGTTTCCAGCTCACGCACGCGGCGTTCGTTGGCCTGGTCGCGCTCGCGCCGTTCGATCTCGGCTTCGCGCTGGCGCCTGTCCTTCTCGGCAAGGCTGCGCTGCGGTTCATTGGTGGTGAGCACTTGCGGCGGGGTGCGCACGAAGCGTTCGTTGTCGCCTGGCCGGCCGTCGCGGCGGCTGAACGGCTGGGCGTCATTGGACGGCGCCGTGATCACGCGGCCAATTGCGTTGCGGTCGGGCCGGCCATCGCCGTCGCGGTCGAAGCGATTGCGCCAGTTGCCCTGCGGTCGCGGTGGCGCGCCGAACGGGATGTTCTGGGTGGCCAGCGGCGTGAGCACCGGGCGCGGCGCGCGCGGCACCACGATCTGGCCGCGCCCGACGAACTGGTTCAGGCCGACCACGGTCAGGCCGTCGTGCCGGCCCGGGCGATAGTCGGGCCGCGCATGGCGGTTGTGGTGGCGCAGGTGCTCGGGCGGCAAGTGGTAGCCGGGCACGTAGGATTCGCCCGGATTGAGCGGATACCAGCCCTGCGCGGGCGCATTGCGGCGCGCGCCGTTGTCGTTGAAGGCGAGGTTCCAGTTACTGCCGCCGACCCAGCCGACCAGCGCCGGCGCCCACACCGGACGGCCGATATTGCGCCCCGGCGCCCACGACCAGCGCTGCCTGACCATCACCCAGCGCCCGTAGTGCGAGGGCGCGTAGCCCCACGGGGCGTTGTCGACCCAGGTCCAGCCCCACGGCGCCAGATAGGTCCAGCGGCCGTCGCGGTAAGGCACCCAGTCGGCCGCCACGGTGCGCGGGGTCCACAGGGGGCCGTAGTCGCTGTCGTCGCGCCAGACGCCGTGCTGGTCGAGTTCTTCATAGCCGGTCATCTCGGTGGTGACGTAGCGGTCGGAGGTGATGCGCTCGTCGCGCGCGTCGCGCTGCAGCGACCAGTCGTCGAAACTGTCGCGTACCGCGAGCGCGGTGCGCACGTCGTCCTCATGCACATCGACGCGCTTGCCGGCGCGCACCGACAGGCTCGAACCGCCGCCGTCGACCTGCGCCGTGCCCTCGAACACCGAGACGTTGGTGGTGTCGCGCACGCGTTCGGCGTCGATGCGCAGGCGGCCCACATCGCGCAGGCGCACCAGGCCCTGCGGGGTGGAAATGTCGAGCCCGCGCAGCACCTCGGCGTTGCGCACCCGCAAGTTCAGGCTGCCGTAATGCAGGTGCAGGCGCAATTTGTCGTCGTCGAGTTCGATGACATCGAGGGACGAATCGCCATCGAGCCGCACCGAGGTCGAACCGATCCGGATTTCGGTGCGGCCGTTGCGTTGCGTGACGATCTGGTTGCTGGTCGTCACCGGCCAGTTGAGCAGCGCCGCCGTGGCTTCCTCGCCGACCTCGGAGCTGATGTTCACCGGTCCCTGGCTCAGGGCGATGCGGCCCACGCGCGCGGGCGTATCGGCCAGCGCCAGCGTCGAGATGGCGGAGAACGCCAACAACATCACGGTTTTACGGAAAGGAATAGTCATACAGGCTCCAGGGCGTACAAGGGACGTCGTCCACGTGTAACGCGCAAGCGCGCCAGCGGAAGACAGGGGTTACAAACAGTTGCACATTCTGCGCTCGTGTTACTTTCGGAGCAACTCAGGCTGGGTTGGCGCCGCGCTTGACGAAGAACAGCGCAGCGCCGATACAGGCCAGCACGGCGCCGAAGAACCGGTTCTGCTTGCGCAGCGCGCCGGCGTCGCGGAAATACTGCTGCATGGATGACGCCAGCAAGGCGTAGCCGTGCATGACGATGGTATCGATGGTCACCATGGTGGCGCCCAGGATCGCCAGCTGCGGCAGCAATGGCAGGGATTGGGAAATGAAGGTCGGCAGCACCGCGACCATGAAAATGATCCCTTTCGGGTTGGTCGCGTTGGTCAGGAAACCGGTCAGGACGCGCTTTTGCCAGCTTGGGTGGGCCAGCACGGGCGTGTCGGCGCGCGCGGCCGTCACCGGGGCGCGCCATTGCTGCACGCCGAGGTAAATCAGGTACAGGGCGCCGAGCGTCTTGACGATATTAAATGCCAGTTCCGAGGCCAGCAGCAGCGAGCCGACCCCGGCGCCGGCGATGGCGAACACCAGCATCAGCCCGCATTGCAGGCCGGCCACGGTGGCGCTGGCTTTCCGAAAGCCGTAGGCCAGGCCGTGCGACATCGACAGCACCGCGCCGGAACCGGGCGACATGGCGATCAGCGAGCCGGCGATGACGAAGGCGATCCAGTTGGCAAGCGGCATGGGGAAGTCGGGGAAGAGGGTAATCGGGAGGGAGACAGGGCTCGGTGCTGCAAGGTACAAGGTACGACAGTGACGCGGAGCGCCAAGGCGACGCGCCAAGGCGGGGCGCCAAGGCGGGGCGCCAGGGCGGAGCCAAAAAACACGCGGCAACTGAAGCGGCGAAGCCGGTTGGGACCGACGTCGCCGCTTCAGGCCGCGCGCAGAGCCTGACTGCTTCGCTTACTTCTTCTTCGGGTTGACCGCAGCCTTCAGGGTCGCGCCAGCCGAAAACTTAGGCGACTTCGACGCAGCGATCTTGATCGCTTCGCCAGTCGATGGATTGCGGCCCTTGCGCGCAGCGCGCTTGGCAACGGAGAACGTACCGAAACCGGTGATCCCGACCGTGTCGCCTTTTTTCAGGCGCTCGGTGATGATCTCGATGATCGTGTTTACCGCGCTGTTGGCAGCTGCGCCGGACATTTCTGTACGCTTCGCAAATTCGGCAATCAGTTCGCCTTTTTTCATAAAAATCCTCCCGTGTTAAAAGAGCGGGAAGATTAGCATAATTATTGCCTAATGTAATAAATTCTAAAGTGTACGCACAAAAGTAAGCCCCGCTGTGACTGGATCACGACGATATCGGGCGCGTTTGTGCGCGCCTGAAAAAGGCGCGCGCGCCGCTGTTGGCGACGCTTACTCGGCCAGGGCGGTCTCGGGGCGCGCCTGCGGCAGGCGCATGCGCAGGGCCGCATTGATCAGGGTCTGGTAGCCCTTGCCGCTCTGCTCGGAGAGCGAACGGAACTGCTGCAACACCTCGTCATCGAGGTAAATGGTGATGCGCGTCTTGCGCTTGACCGGGCGCCCGGCGGCAGGGGATGCGGTGGAAAAATCGTACTCGGATTTCATGGTGGCCTCGCTTTACATCAACTGGTTGGCTTGCGTCGCTTACGTATCGATCAGGACAGGCCCGGGCTGGCGTGGTTAATGGCCGGGCTTGGCACTGATGTCACTATACGTACATGCCATCGCGACAAGGCCCGGAAAGCGACGAATTGCAGATTTTGGGGGGTGAAACGCAAAAAGCGGGGCTGGACGGACTCGGGTTAAGATGCATCTTTTCGACCCTATTGGAGCAGGACAGATGGCTGCAAGCAGTTTACTGGCATTAATCGACGACATCGCGACCATCCTCGACGATGTCGCCGTGATGAGCAAAGTGGCGGCCAAGAAGACCGCCGGCGTGCTCGGCGACGACCTGGCGCTCAACGCCCAGCAGGTGACGGGCGTGAAAGCGGAGCGCGAACTGCCGGTGGTGTGGGCGGTGGCCAAGGGTTCGTTCAAGAACAAGGCGATCCTGGTGCCGGCCGCGCTGGCCATCAGCGCCTTTTTGCCGCAGGCGATCACGCCGCTGCTGATGATCGGCGGCGCCTACCTGTGCTTCGAGGGCTTCGAGAAGATCGCCCACAAATACCTGCACAGCGCGGACGAAGACGCCGCCCACCATGAGGAACTGGTCAAGGCGCTGTCGGACGAATCGGTCGACCTGCTCGCGCTCGAAAAAGAAAAGATCAAGGGCGCGGTGCGCACCGACTTCATCCTGTCGGCGGAAATCATCGTCATTTCGCTGGGCACGGTGGAAGGGGTGGCGTTCGGGCAGCAGGTGGCGGTGCTGACCGCCATTGCGATCATCATGACGGTGGGCGTGTACGGGCTGGTGGGCGCGATCGTCAAGCTCGATGATGCCGGGCTGTACCTGAGCGAACAGGCCAACGGCGCCGCGCGCGCGTTCGGACGCCTGCTGCTGGCGGCGGCGCCCAAGCTGATGAAGACCCTGTCGGTGGTTGGCACGGCGGCCATGTTCATGGTCGGCGGCGGCATTCTGGAGCACGGCTTCCCGCTGCTGCATCATTTTGTGGCGGACGCCGCCGCAGCGGCGGGTGCGGTGGGCGGGATCGGGCCGGTGCTCAAGGCGATTGTGCCGACCCTGATCGACGCCGTCATCGGCGTGATCGCCGGCGCCCTGGTGCTGGGCGTGGTAATGATCGGCAAGCGCCTGTTCAAAGGCAAGAAGGCTGCCGGACACGCCTGATCTTATTCCCCCGCCGGTGCCAGGTCTGACATTCGGACACGGCCCCGGCTGTTCCCCTTCTGTCCCCCCTCGGTGTCTGTCCCCCCCTCGGTGTCAGGTCTGACATTCGGACACGGCCCCGGCTGTTCCCCTTCGGTGTCCCCCTCGGTGCCTGTCCCCCTCTGTCCCCCTCAGTGTCAGGCCTGACACCGAGAGCACAGTAGCGCGCGCTACAGCCGGGGCCGTGTCCGAATGTCAGACCTGACACCGGGGCCTAATGTCAGACCTGACACCGGGGAGCACAGCCGGGGCCGTGTCCGAATGTCAGACCTGACACCGGGGGGCATCGCCGCGTTCCTTACGCGGAACTGACGAATAAATCCAAACTGTTGTTATCAGATCTGCATACTCCGTTCCGGAATTGACATTGCTTTGTCTTCGTTCCAGTATGGATTGGCAAGTTTTTCACTATTTGTATTTATGAGTTGATAGGTTTAGTTAAAACAAAATTATAGATAACCGAGGGAGCAGGTATGCAGAAACGATTCGCACCGCAGAAGCACATATTGGCATTATCGATTGCAACGTTGTTTTCCACCGGCGCCGCCTTCGCGCAGGATGCAGCACCGAATGACACGTCGACGACCGTGGTCGTCACCGGTACCCGCGTCGCCAACCGCACCGCCCTCGACACCGCCTCCCCGGTCGATATCATCTCGGCCGAATCGCTCAAGCATTCCGGCACCACCGAAATCAACCAGGCCCTGGCCGTGGCCCTGCCGTCGCTGAACTTCCCGCGCCCGGGCCTGGCCGACGGCACCGACACCATCCGTCCCGCCACCCTGCGCGGCATGGCGCCCGACCAGACCCTGGTGCTGGTGAACTCGAAACGCCGCCACGCCTCCTCGCTGGTGAACGTGAACGGCACCATCGGGCGCGGCTCGGCCGCCGTCGACCTGAACACGATCCCGACCGCGATCGTCAAGAACATCGAAGTGCTGCGCGATGGCGCGGCCGCCCAGTACGGCTCGGATGCGATCTCCGGCGTGGTCAACCTGCGCCTGCGCAGCAACCGCGACGGCGGCGAAGCGACAATCAACTACGGCGCGCGCCTGACCGAATACGACTTCCTCACCGGCCCCGCGCCCGCCAACGCCACCTGGCAGGCCCAGAACTCGCGCAAGCGCACCGACGGCCAGACCGCCACCGTCAGCCTGTGGAAAGGCTTGGCGCTGGGCGACACTGGCTACCTGACCATCGCCGGCGAATTCAAGGACCAGAAGCACACCGAACGCAGCGGCTACGACATGCGCCAGCAGTACGCGCTGGTCAATGGCGCGTTCGACCCGCGCGAAAACACCATCAACCGCTTCAACACCTGGTATGGCGAACCGGAAATGAAACAGTCGACCGTGTTCGCCAACGCCGGCGATACGCTCGGCAACGGCGTCAAGGTGTACGGCTGGGCCAGCTACCAGAAGCGCGAGGCCAGCTCGGCCGGCTTCTTCCGCTGGTCCAACGATCCGCGCAACATCCCTTCGATTTATCCGGACGGTTTCATGCCGATCATCTCGCCGGTGGTCGACGACTTCGCCGTCACCGGCGGCGCCAGCTGGTCCATGGGCGACTGGGAAATGGATGGCTCGCTCGGCTACGGCAAGAACAAGATGGGCTTCACCATCGAAAACACCCTGAACCGCTCGATCGGGCCGAGCAGCAAGACTTCTTTTGATGCCGGCGGCTTCGAGTACGACCAACTGGTGTTCAACCTGACCGGGGTGCGCTCGCTGGCGCTGGCCGCTTTGTCCTCGCCGCTGAACGTGGCGGTCGGGGCCGAAGCGCGGCGCGAAGGCTACAGCCTGTTCGCCGGCGAGCCCGATTCCTACCGCTTCGGCGGCCAGATGCTGCCGAACGGCCAGCCGACCGCGCCGGGCGCGCAAGTGTTCTCGGGTTTCCGCCCGCAGAATGAATCGGACACGCACCGCACCGCGATCGGCGCCTTCGTCGACCTGGAAGCGAACATCAGCCCGCAACTGCTGACCTCGATCGCGATCCGCGGCGAGCATTATTCGGACTTCGGCGACAGCCTGGCCGGCAAACTGGCGGCCCGCTACGATTTCAGCAAGGCTTTCGCGCTGCGCGCATCGGTGCAGAACGGCTTTCGCGCGCCCTCGCCGCAGCAGCAGAACTTTACTTCGACGGCAACCAACTTCATCACCGGCGTGCCGTTCGAAATCACCACTTTCCGCCCGACCGATCCGGTCGCCGTGGCGCTCGGCGCCAAGCCGCTCGACGCCGAGAAATCGGTCAACGCCTCGCTCGGCGCGGTGCTGCGCCTGGGCGGCGCCAACGTGACCATCGACGCCTACCGCATCAAGGTGCGCGACCGCATCGTGCTGTCGGAAAACCTGACCTCCACCGATGTGCGTAACTTTTTGACCAAGCAAGGCTTCATCGGCGTCGGCGGTGGGCGCTTCTTCATCAACGGCGTCGATACCACCACCGACGGCGTGGACGTGGTGGTCAACTGGGCGGCCAATGGCGGCGATATCGGCAAGTTCGACTTCACGGTGGCGGGCAACTTCACCAGCACCGATGTGACCAAGGTTCCGGCCACGGCGCAGCTGGCCGCGCTGCCGAGCCCGACCCCGCTGTTCGACCGCCTCAACGTGCTGTCGCTGGAACAGGGCCAGCCGAAGAACAAGTTCAACGCCAGCACCAACTGGAAACTGGGCCAGATGGGCGCCACCCTGCGCGCCACCCGTTACGGCAAGGTGCTCTCGCCGAACGCCTCGGCAGCGCTGGACGTGACCCTGGCCGCGAAAACCGTGATCGACCTGGAAGGGCGCTATGCGCTCACGTCCAAGCTGAACCTGGCGCTCGGTGCGGAGAATCTGTTCGACAAGTATCCCGAGTCGGTCGGCAATGCGCTTAATCCAAGCGGCAACGCGCCGTTCCCGAACTACGCCCCGTTCGGGCGTGGCGGGCGCTACGTGTACGCGCGGGCGACCTACGCGTTCTGAACCATGCCTGAAGCCGTCGTTGCCCCCCGCGCGGCAATGACGGTGCAAGCGTGCGGCCGTGCGTATCGACTGGCCGCTAGCCCCCCCCTCCCGTCCCGCACTTCCCGCAACAATCACGTCACGCCAATCAGCGCGGGCGCAAAACCCGCTATCATCCCGACTCGCGCAACTCAGTCGGGCAACTCAGTCGGGCAACTCAGTCGCGCCGGTTCAGCAAGGCCCCCAGCGCCAGGCCCAGCCCGAAAGCGCCGTACACCAGCGCCAGCGACGGGCGCGACAGGCGTTGTTCGAAGCCGGGCTTGAGCCGCTCGGGCGTGATCCGGTAATCGACGAAACAGGCCAGCGCCGAGGCGGCGGCCGCCGCCGGCAAGGTGACGGCCGGATCTTGCTTGTCGAGCTGGGGTTTCAACAGCCGCTCGAACAGAACGGCCCAGAAGGTCGCGCTGGCGTGGTGGATCAGGTAGCCGGTGGCGGTGTAGCGCCACGAGGGGCCGTCGCGGCGCGCCGCCCGGTCGCCCCAGACCCAGTGGCTGATGGCGTTGGTCGGACCGGAACCGCTGCCATCGGTCGCCTTGCCCAGGGCCGTCAGGGCGACCGTCGAGAGCACGCTGGCGACGGTTCCCGAGACGAGCCCGCGGGCGCTTGCAGTTTTCCAGGTATTCATACTGTCCTTGTGGAGTGAAGTAAATGTGCTGTGTTGGTATAGGCTTGGGTATGAATGGTAAGGAGGTCGGATGCGCATTTTGCTGACAGGAGCGAGCGGGTTTATCGGCAGGCATGTGCTTAACGTGTTGCTGGCCGAGGGCTACTACGTGGTGGCGGCCGTGCGCAAGCCGCCCGCCGCCAGCACGCGCGCGCGCCTGAGCTACATCGAGGCCGACTTCGCCAAGGATACCGATAAATCGACCTGGCTGGCGCGCCTGGAAGGCATCGACGTGGTGATCAACACGGTCGGGATTTTCCGCGAGCATGGCGCCCAGACCTTCGCCACCATTCACAGCGACACGCCGCGCGTGCTGTTCGCCGCCTGCGTCGAGTCGGACGATGTGCGCATGGTGATCCAGCTGTCCGCGCTGGGCGCCGACCAGCAGGCCGACACCGCCTATCACCTGAGCAAGAAAGCTGCCGACGATTACCTGGCGCTGCTGCCGCTGCGCTCGGCCATCGTTCAGCCGTCTCTGGTGTACGGCAAGGATGGCGTGAGCGCGCGCGTGTTCCGCACCCTGGCCAGCATGCCCTTGTGCGCCCGTTTCGGCACCGCGCCGCAACTGGTGCAGCCAATCCACGTGGACGACGTGGCCTGCGCCATCGCCAGCCTGGTGCGCCGTCCGCTGCCGGTCGGCCCGGCCGGCGCCACGGCCCAGCGGATCGCCCTGGTCGGCCAGACCGCCTTGCCGTTCATCGACTATCTGGCGGCCTTGCGTAGCGGCTTGGGCTTGGGCAAGCTGCGCGTGCTGCGTTTGCCGGCCTGGTGCGGCAACGTGCTGGCCGGGCTGGGAAAACTGGTGCCGGGCAGCCTGCTCAACCGCGATTCGCTGCGCATGCTCGACCGCGGCAGCAGCGCCGATCCGGGCATGACGGTGCGCCTGATCGGACGCCAGCCGCGCCCGGTCGCCAGCTTCATCGACGACCCCGCTTGCGAGCGCATGCAGGCCAAGCTGCACTGGCTGATGCCGGTGCTGCGCGTGGCCATCGCGGCGGTGTGGATTGCCACGGCGGCGGTGTCGGCCGGACTGTATCCGGTCGACCAGAGTGTCCAGTTGCTGGAACGGAGCGGCGTGCCGCCCGCGCTCGGGCCGCTGATGCTGTACGGCGCCTGCGCGCTCGACTTGCTGATCGGGATCGGCATCCTCACGCTCAAGCGGCGGCGCTGGCTGTGGGGCGCGCAATTGCTGCTGATCGGCTTTTACACGCTGGTGATCGCCGTCATGCTGCCGGAATTCCTGCTGCACCCCTACGGTCCGCTGAGCAAGAACCTGCCGATGCTGGCGGCCATCTGGCTGCTGTTCGAACTCGAGGACAAATGAAGTGAGGAAACCATATGGACTACCTGATCGTCAAGTGGCTGCATATCCTGTCGTCGACGTTTTTGTTCGGCACCGGCATCGGCTCGGCCTTCTACATGCTGTTCACCAGCCTGAGCCGCGACGTGCGCGCGATTGCCGTGGTCAGCCGCCATGTGGTGCGGGCCGACTGGATTTTTACCACCACCACCATCATCGTGCAGCCGCTCACCGGGCTGTACATGATTCACCTGGCCGCTTATCGCTGGACCAGCGCCTGGATCATCTGGTCGGTCGGCCTGTATTTCTTTGCCGGCGCCTGCTGGCTGCCGGTGGTGTGGATGCAGCTGCGCATGCGCGACATGGCCCAGGTGGCGGCGCGCGAGAACACCGAGTTGCCGGCGCTGTACTGGCGTTACCTGCGCTGGTGGGTGGGACTGGGCATTCCGGCGTTTTTTGCGCTGGTGATCGTGTTCTGGCTGATGGTGGCCAAGCCCGCCTGAGCGCTGTCACGACGCGGGACACGGCCTGCGGCCTACACGCCCGGCAAGCTCACGCGGAAGCAGCAGCCGCCCGGTTCGCCCGGCAGGCAGCGCACGTCGCCGCCGTGATGGCGCGCGATCTGGCGCACCAGCGACAGGCCCAGGCCGACCCCGCCGGCCGACTCGCTCGCGCCCGGCACCCGATAAAACGGCTCGAAGATGCGCTCGCGCTCGGCCTCGGGCACCCCGGGGCCGCTGTCGCAAATATCGAGCACGAGCGACGCGCGCTCCTGGCCCCCGCTGGCCAAGCGCAAGCTGGCATGCACCTGCGTGCCGGCGCCGTAGCGGGCCGCGTTTTCCAGCAAGTTGCGCACCAGCCGCCGCAGCAGCCTGGCGTCGCCCGGCACGCTGAGCGCCTGCGCGTCGAAGGTGGCGTCGACGCGCGTGCATTCCTCGGCCACGATGGCGGCCAGGTCGACCTGCTCGTCGCTGCGGGCCCGCTCGGCGCTGGCGTCGAGCCGGCTGGCCAGCAAGACTTCGTCGATCAGCTGGTCGAGTTCGCCGATATTGCGATTGAGCTCGGCGCGGATCGCCGGCGCCGCCTGTTCCTGCATCAGTTCGACCGCCATGCGGATGCGCGCCAGCGGCGAGCGCAGTTCGTGCGAGGCGTTGGCCAGCAGGCTTTTCTGCGAGCCGACCAGCGCTTCGATGCGCGCCGCCGCCTGGTTGAAGCTGGTGGCCAGGCGCGCCACTTCATCCTTGCCTTCGACCGCCACGCGGGTGCCGAGCTGGCCGCCGCCCCAGGTTTCCACGCTCGCCTGCAAGCGCTCCAGGCGGCGCGTGAGGCGCCGCACCACCGGGTAGGCGGCGGCCGCCACCATCAGGGCGATCAGCAGCAGGATGACGATCAGGCCGAGCGAGGCGCGGGTGCCGTAAGCGCGCTGGCCGACCAGCCAGCGACCGTCCGGCAACTGCTGGGTGAACACGGCCATCGGTCCGAAGCGGCCGGCCTCGCGCCGGGCTTGCGGCAGCGCCGGCAGCGGTTCCCCGGCCGCCGCCACCAGCACCCCGGCCGGCGTGTACAAGGCCAGGTCGGTTTGCAGGCGCGTGGCCCAGCGCGACAAGGTCGCTTGCTGCACGGCGCGCGGCGCTCCCGCCGGCGGCAGCACGCTGGCCGCCACTTCGGTAAACGCCTCGTTGCCCGAGTTCATGTGTTGCGGATCGTAAGCCCAATGCACCAGCCCGAACAGGCAGGCGGCCAGTCCCAGGCTGACCAGCAGCGCGAGGTAGATGCGCAGGTACAGGTGGTGCGCGATCGAAAAGCGCCGCGCGTGTCCGCCGCGTCCCCGTTTCCAGGGCGGCGCGCAGTCGCGCCCGTGCTTGTGCTTCCAGGGGGGAGCGCCGCGCCCGCGCCAGCCGTCCGGGCCGTGCGCGCGCTCCTGGCCGCGTTCGGGCCTAGGCATCCTGCACCTTGGCGAACACATAGCCGGCGCCGCGCACGGTGATGATGCGCTTGGGTTGCCGGGGATCGTCCTCGATGGCCTGGCGCAGGCGCCCGATATGCACGTCGATCGAGCGGTCGAACGGTTCCAGCGACTCGCCCTTGACGGCGTCGATCAGGTGTTCGCGCGAGAGCACGCGCCCGGCGCTGCCCGACAGCGCCAGCAGCAGGTCGAACTGGTATGAGGTCAGGGTGCGCGCCTGGCCGTCGATGCTGACCCGGCGCGCGCCGCTGTCGATCAGCAGGCGGCCGAACTGGCGCAGGTCGGTGTCGGGCGCGGCCAGTTGCGGCCGGCGCAGCACGGCGCGCAGGCGCGCCAGCAGTTCGCGCGGCTCGAACGGCTTGGGCAGGTAATCGTCGGCGCCCAGTTCCAGGCCCACCACGCGGTCGAACGGGTCGCCCTTGGCGGTGAGCATGACGATCGGCACCGACGCCAGCGGCGCGCCGAGGGCGCGGATGCGGCGGCACACGTCCAGGCCATCGGCGTCGGGCAGCATCAGGTCGAGCAGGACCAACGCCGGGGCGCTCGCCTCTAACGCGGCCAGGCCGGCGGCGGCGGTGCCGGCGTGCGCCACCTCGTAGCCGTTCTGGCCGAGGTAGGTGACGACCATGCCGGCCAGGCGCTGGTCGTCTTCAATCATCAAGATACGCGGAAGCATGGTGGCGCTGACGTGTCGTCCAAAGTGTCGGAAGGCCCAAGGATACATGGCTGGGATTGGTCGCAGGCGCTCATTGCATGCGTTTTTTCATGTGCGCGGCGAAGCGCACGCGCTGTTCAAGCGTGAGCACCTCGGCCGCATCTTCCAGCGCCGCCAGGATGCGCTTGCTGATCTGGTCGACCCGCTCGACTTCCTGCACGCGCAACTGTTCCAGCGCGACCCGGTCGATGGCCGGCGCCGTCAAGAGGTCGCGGGCTTGTTCGTGGCCGGCCTTGAAGTCGCGATGCAGCGGTTGCAGGTCGGCGAAGGCGGACTTGGCGATGGCCGACAACCGCGCCTTTTGCTCGGCCGTGCCGTCGCTGAGCAAGTGCTCGACCATCCTGTCGATGTGCTTGCCAGCGGTGGCGGGGTCCATCGTGGCCAGGTGGGCGCGATGGCCGTGCATGCCGCGTCCTTCGTTGGCAAAGCTGGCGCCGGCCAGGCTCAGGGCGCCGGCGGCCAGGCCGAGGGCGGCGCCGACCAGCCAGCGGCGGCCGCGCCGCTGCGGGCCGTGGCCGTGGCCGTGGCCGTGATTGCCTTCATGATCGTGATCGTGGTGATGGTGATGCCCGTGTTTGTTCGGATGCATGGTGTTGCCTTTCGTGAGGCGGCGCCGGACTGGCTCCGCATGCTTGTACTGTAGGCGGCGCGGCTGTCCGCTTCATGTGTGGGCGGTAAAGTTTTGTAAAGCGGGTGCTTGCGTGCCTTCGATATTCCCAATAGGATGGAAATATCGACGACGGAGGTTTGAGCATGCAAAACAAGAACGCACTGGCGGCCCTGGCCGCGCTGGCCCAGGAGTCGCGCCTGGCGGTGTTCCGCCTGTTGATCGAGGCCGGCCCGGGCGGCATGTCGCCGGGCCAGATCAGCGAGAAACTGGGCATGCCGCCGTCGTCGCTCTCGTTTCACCTGAAGGAACTGACCCACGCGGAACTGATCGCACCGACCCAGAACGGGCGTTACCTGATCTATGCGGCGCACATGGCCACCATGCAGGCCCTGATCGGATTTTTGACCGAGAATTGCTGCGGCGGCAATCCATGCGGCCCGGACGCCGCCCCGCCGCCCGCATCAACGCGACTGTAGTAACAACTGCTTACATATTGACTATCGGTTAAAAACCTGAAGGTGAGATGGCGAACAGTGTTGCCTAATATATAGGCATACTCTGGCTGCAAGATTGTTGATACGGCCAGCACATGACCTACCAGGGCAAGAAAGATCGCAAGGCGTATGGCATGTCGCGCATGGTCAAGGCCATCGATCGCGCCATCGACGCCGCCTCGGAGGCAGAGAAAGCGCGCGCGGCACGCTGGGCTGCGGCGTGGGGGGCGATCAGCGGGATTCACACGCGCGGCATCCGGCTGCGCCGCACCGATCTGTTCAAGCAGCGGCCGCGCAGGAAGACCACCTCGAACGCTTGAGCGGCGGCGTGAACGATCACGCCGCCGCCGCTCACGCCCTTGCGAACGCCGCCATCACAATCCGCGTCGCCTGCGCCAGGATCTCGCTGTCGGCCTTGGCCTGCTGGTCGGCCTGCGTGTAGTACAGCGCCAGCACCACCGGCGCGCCCTTGGGCGGGAACACGATCCCGATGTCGTTGCTCGACCCGTAGGCCCCGGTCCCGGTCTTGTCCGCCACCGCCCAGCTGGCCGGCACGGCCGCGCGGATGCGGGTGTCGCCGGTGGTGTTGCCGCGCATCCAATTTTGCAGCTGGTCGCGCTGCGCCGCCGGCAAGCCATCGTCGAGCGCCACGCGGCGCAGCAACGCCGCCATCGCCGCCGGGGTGGCGGTATCGCGCGGATCGCCCGGAATCGCCGTATTGAGCTCGGTTTCCCAGCGGTCCAGCCGGAACACCGTGTCGCCCATGCTGCGGGCAAAGCCGGTCACGCCGCCCGGGCCGCCAATCATGGCCATCAGCAGGTTGGCGGCGGCGTTGTCGCTGTACTGGATCGTGGCGGCGCACAGCTCGCCCACGGTCATGCCATCGTCCAGGTGTTTTTCGGTAATCGGCGAATACGTCACCAGATCGGCCTTGGTGTAGTACACCCGCTGGTCCAGCCAGCCAGGCACGTGCTTGCCATGCGCGAGGATGGCGGCCGCCGCGATCGCCTTGAAGGTGCTGCACATCGGAAAGCGCTCATCGGCGCGGTGGCCGAGCCGGCGCCCGTCGCCGGTGTCGATCGCGCCCACACCCAGACGCCCGCCGGCCGCCGCTTCCAGCGCGGCCAGTTCCGCCTGCGCCTCGGCCACGGGCGTGGCGACGCCCGGCGTGGCGACGCCCGGCGTGGCGACGCCCGGCACGCTGGCGCAGGCCGCCAGCAGCGGCGCACAGGCGCCGGCGATCAGAAGGGTACGGCGGCGCGGGGAAAATGGCATCGACATGCTCATGGTGGCTTTCTGTTCAGGGTTCGGTGAGACGGTGTTGTATAGCCGCCATTCTCCACCATGCATTGTCCCACCTCAACCATTGCATTGCGGAAATATGGTCTTCTGTGGATACCCCAACTTCGCTTGCGCACAGTGCGCAGGGCCGCCGGGCTGTCCACAAGAAAAGGAAACTCCCGATGAAAACAGAATCGTTCCACCTGACTATTTTCCACAAGCTGGTGATGACCTTGCTGGCGGTGGCCTTGATCCCGCTGATCGGCGTGTGGTACGCGGGCAGCAGCCAGGCGCGCGCCGATGCGGCGGCCAATATTTCTCAGCATCTGGTGATGACCGCCAGCGGCATTGCCACCGGCATCACCAGCTGGGACGAGGCCAACGTGCGCGCGCTGCACCAGAGCGCCAAGCTGGACGATATCCGCAGCATGCAAGCGGCGCGCCAGACCCCGATCCTGCGCACCCTGGGCGAGACCTACGAATGGGCATTTTTGGTGTTTACGATCGAGCCGACCGGCGAGAACATCGCGCGCAGCGACGACAAGCCGCTGACCCGCTTCGGCGAACGCAGTTACTTCCAGGGGGCGATGAAAGGCGCCGTGTCGAGCCGCCAGGTGCTGATCAGCAAGTCGACCGGCCGCCCTGCGCTCACCATCGCCGTGCCGGTCAGGAACGCCATGGGCGGCATCGTCGGCGTGCTGGCGATGGCCATGAAGCTCGATGACATTTCCAAGGTCATCAAGGACACCCGCATCGGCGAGACCGGCTACGCGATCCTGCTCGACGCCGACAACAAGGTGATCGCCTCGGGCCGTCCCGACCAGGCCACCGACGCGGTGCAGGACATGGCCAACTACCCGGCCCTGAAGGTGGACGGCATCGCCGACCAGCCGACCGTGTATGTGTCGGGCGAGAAGCGCATGGTCGGCTACGCGCGCAAGCTGCCGCAGGGCTGGACCTTGCTGGTGGAACAGGACTACGCCGAAGCCTACGCCTCGCTCGACCGCCTGGAAACCGGCGCGCGCGCCCTGATCATCCTGACCGCCGCGCTGGTGGTGGGGGTGGCGGCGTTCCTGGCCAAGCAGTTGACGTTGCCGATCAACCAGCTGATCCTGGTCGCCGAACAGCTGAGCAAGGGCGAATTCACCGAATCGATTCCGGGCACCGCGCGCGGCGACGAAATCGGCTCGCTGGCGCGCGCCATCGAACGGCTGGGGATCAGCATCCAGATGGCCATCAGCCGGCTCAGCCGCAGGGCATGACGCATCCAGGGAGAACGCCATGACACACCAGGAGCTGATGCCGTTCGGCGGCATCGTGGAGCAATTGCGCCAATTCTGCGAGCAGCGCCGCACCGGCACGGCGTTTATCGTCAGCGACGACAACCGCATGGCCCAGGTGCATCTGGACTGCGGCAAGATCGTCATGCTGCTGTGCCGCGGGCAACGCGGCGCCGATGCGCTGGCGGCCATGCGCACCATGCTGCGCGCCAGCGTGCGCTTCGACGAGAACTATGTGGCGAAGAAGGACAACGTCAAGGCGGCCGGGATCAACCTGATGGACTTGCTCAACGATCCGGCGCCGCTGGCGGCGCGCGCGCCGTTGCGGGTAGGGCCGCAGCCGCTGCGGGCGCGCCCGGCGCCGGCCGCGTTCGCGGGCGCCGACCTGCTCAAGCTCGAACGCATGCTGGCCGCGCACATCGGGCCGATGGCGACCATCGTCTGCGCCGAGCACGCCGGCGAGGCGAGCGACCTGCGCACGCTGGTGATGGCGCTGGCGGCCGAAATTCCCGACAAGAAGCAGGCCGCCGATTTTCGCCTGGAAGCGGGGCGCGCGCTGGGGCTGGGGGCGGTTTAAGGGGGCGAGGGCGGCGCGTTGTTCCACGACGTGGCCAGAGCGACACGCCGGCACAATCTGGTGAGGCGGTAGAGCCGCATTCTTCGCAAGTATCGTGCGCGGCGCTGTTGCTGCAGGTGCAGACTTGGCATTGCCGCTGGCAAGCTTGCATGGTCGCCTCATCCAGAAGTTTATCGGAAGCAGTGTAGCACCAGTTGCGGCTTCACATTCAGCGCATTCCCAGCGCACACGCGCTTGCTACGCTCATGGCTCCTCAAGTTTCCCCTGGAACGCCATGATCGAGCATCACGACACCGCCAGCACCACCGTCACGCCAGCGGAGCTCCCCGCGCTCAATTCGTTTACGCGCGCGGCGCTGCGCTGGGGCGGCGTGATGCTGCCGCTGATCGCACTCGGGATGCTGTTCGCCTCGATGTACACGGCGCAGATGACACTGTCGGGCAGCTTCAGCGTCCACCTGGTCCTGATCGCCATCGTCGCGCTGGCCAACGCCATCCTGGTGGGCGCCATGCGGTGCGGCCAGGAGGTTCTGGCGCGTCCACTGGCGCTGCTGCACGCCGTGGCTACCGGAGCGAGCGCCGCCTACGCCTTGCTGTCGCTGCCGCTCAGCGTGGCCGGGGTGGCCAGCCTGGCCTGTCACGGGCGCGCTTTTCCGCTGCTCGCGTCGCTGGCGCCGCTGCTGGCGCTGAGCGCGACCCTGGCCGCGCGGCGTCTGCACGACCAGCGCGCGCGACGCAGTGGCGGCGCGCCGCTGCCGCGCGCCTGGCCCGCCGTGCTGCTGGCGCTGGCGCTCATCGGCGCGCTGGAGCTGCCGTCCGCCATCACCCGGGTCGGCATGCGCATGGCGGCCGGCCCGGCGCCTGCCACCAGCGCCAGCGGGATACGCCTGCTGCGCTATCTCGGCATCGAACGCATCATCCTGCGCAGGTGCTATAGCGAGCACAGGGAATCGGCCGACCTGGCCGCCATCGTGCTGGGCATGAACGGCGCGACCAGCATGGAGGACGCGCGCGCGATTTACTACCGCCTCACCGGCACCCCGTTCAGCGCCATGCCGCATCCGGTCGGCAGCGCCTGGCTCCCATGGAAAATCTACGACAGAGAGCGGCACAGCGCGGTGGTGGGGCGCGTGGCCAAGCTGCGTCTGAGCGCATCGCGCATCGACGGCACCATCGACGCCAGGGCGGCGCTCGGCTCGCTGGAGTGGACCATGCTGTTTCACAACGACGCCGACCACGTCAGCGAAGCGCGCGCGCGCATCATCGTGCCGGCCGGCGCGGTGGTGACCCGCGTCACGCTATGGGACGACGGCGGAGAGCACACCTTGCCCGCCGCTGGCGGCGCCACGGCGCGCGAGGCGGAATTTGCCGAGCCCGACGTCCGGCGCGCCCCTGTGATGGTGAGCACGGCGGGCAGGGACCGCATCTTGCTCAATCTGCCCAATGTGCCGGGCGAAGGCGAGCTGACGGTGCGCATCGCCATGAGCGTCCCGCTGGTGCTCAATGAACCCGCTCTGGGCTATCTGCAACTGCCCTCGTTCAGCGAGCACAATTTCGCGATCGCCCCGGCCTTGCGCCACGCGGTGACGGTGCAGTCGGACAGCGCGCTGCGCGGCGCCCCCGGCATGCGCGAGGAAGCCGGCGACCCGCTGGCGTTCGCGCTGCGCGGCGAATTCGCCGAGCCGCTGCCGGGCATGGGCGCGGCCATCATCGGCGCCTTGCGCACGCCGGCCGAGACGCATGCGTGGAGCCCCGACCCGAGTACGCCGGGTGGCGCGATCGTGCAAGTCATCGGCCAGCAAGCGGCGCGCATCCCGCGCCGGGTGGCGCTGGTGATCGACGGCTCGGCCGCGCTGGCGGCGCAACGGGAACAGCTGGCGCGCGCCGCCACCTCCTTCCCCGGCAACGTGGAGCTGGGCGTGATCGTGGCCGGCGCCCAGGCCCCGCAAGTATTCCTGCACGATACCTCCGATTCGCTGGCCAGCGTACGCCACCTGCAAGACATCGCCTTCGAAGGAGGCCACGACAACAGCGCGGCGCTGTTGATGGCGTGGGAATGGGCAGCGGCCAGCAGCGACGGCGCGGTGGTGTGGATCCATGGCCCGCAGCCGCTCATGCCCGGTTCGGCCGACGCGCTGTTGCAGCACTACCGCCAGCGGCCTACGCAGGTGCGCATGTACGGCCTGGAAGCGGCGACCGGTCCCAACGTCCTGTGGGAAAAGATGGATGGCGTCGCCGCGCTGGCGAGCGTGCCGCGCATCGCATCGCTGCACGACGACCTGGTGCGCCTGCTTACGGGCTGGAGGCCGGCGGCGCAGCAGGTCGTGGTCGAGCGCGGCCGCGCCAGCGCGGCGCAGCCGGCGCGGGAACAGGCGTCGGCGCACCTGGCGCTGCTGTGGGCGGGCGAGCGCGCCGCGCCGCTGCGCGAGCACGGCGCACAGGCCACGCCGGCGCAAGCCGAGGAACTGCAGGGCCTCGACGAGCTGCTGACCGACACGTGGAGCGCGCCGCCGCCCGCGCTGAAAACGCAAGCGGAGAAGGCGCAGGAGGCGCAGGAGATGGCGCCGTCAGGCGAGGACGGTGCGATCTCGGTAGGGGCAAGCTGGCTGATGCTGGCGATCGCGCTGGCCGTGCTGGGCTGGCGCCTGCGCTTTCATCGGCGTACGCCGTATCCGGCCTCGCCCGAGTGATCCGGGCGATCGCGAAGCTCAGGGTTCGAGCACGCCGTTGACCAGGTCGGCCACCAGCGCGGTAAGACGATGCCGTGCGCGCGCCGGCGCGAAGGTGTGCGCGTAGCGCCAGGCCTGCGCGGCGAAATGGACAAAGCCGTCCTGGCGCCACGCCGGCGAGCCGGCCAGCGCCAGCTCGGCGCCGATGGCCTGCGCCAGCAGCGCGACGTCGCCGGTCGGCACCAGGCGCGCCAGGCCGCCGGCGATGGCCGGCGTGTTCGAATTGTCGTAGCAGACCACGCGGCAGCCGGCCGACAGCGCTTCGACGATCGGCACGCAAAAGCCTTCGTGGTAGGTGGGCAGGACGAACACATCGCCGTCAAACAGCAGGCGCTGTTTGACTTCATCCGGGGCGTCGCCGTGCAGGCGCAACGACACGCGCGGACCGTACAGGCGCGGCCACGCGTCGGCCGCGCTGCGCACTTGCTCGACCAGCGCCGGATCGGAAAAGCCCAGGTTGGCCACCAGGTCGAGCGCGATGCGCGCGCCGCTGCCGGCTTGCAGGCAGCGCGCCACGGCGTCGAGCAGGTCGGCCACGCCTTTCGAGCGCACCAGGCGGCCGATGAAGACCAGCCGCAGCACGCCGTCCGCATGCCCCGGCTTGGCGGCGCAAGGCTGCGCCTGGCCATGCACGGCCAGCGGCAGCACGCAGGCCGGCGTGCTCACGCGGGCCGCGCGCAGCACCGCCAGGTTGCTGGCGCTGTCGCAGGCCACGTGATCGGCGAACATGATGTTGCCCATCTGGGCGAACGACTTGTCGATGGTGGCGTGATGTTCGGCGCCGACGAACTGCTTCGGCGTGATGTTATGGAACACCACCAGGCGCCGCACCCGCTCCGGCACCATCAGGATCAGGTCGAACAGCGGATAGAAAATCCCGAAATGGAAAATGACCGCGTCGCTGGCCTGGAAATGCGTATCGGTCATGATGTCGGTCGCGTCGCGCACCAGCCGGTGCGGCACGGCGTGCTCGCAGGCGTAGGCGAACAGCACGACTTCGTGACCGGCTTCCAGCAACCATCCGATGTTGTCGGCGATGGCGTTCGAGATGGCGTCGTTGCGCACGCAAATGCCGTGGATGACCGAGATTTTCATGCCGGCGCCTTGGCAAAACGGGCCAGCGCAATATCGTACAGGGGCAGGCTGTCCTTGGCCATGCGGCGCGAGATGAATTTGTCTTCGAACAGCGCGCGCCCGGCGCGGCCCATGCGCTCGCGCAGCTCGGGCGAGGCGGCCAGCCGGTCGATGGCGCCGGCCAGCGCTGCGCTGTCGCCGGGCGCGACCAGCAAGCCATTGACGCCGTCGCTGACCACTTCGGGCATGCCGCCGGCGGCGCAGCCGATCACCGGGCGCGCCTCGCGCATGGCTTCGACGAAAACCAGGCCGAACGACTCGTAGCGGCTGGGCGCGACAAACATGTCGCAGTCGCGGTAGGCGGCGCGCAGGGTGGCGTCGTCGACACGGCCTTCGAAACTCACGCGCTCGCCCCAGCGGGCCAGCTGGCCGCCCTGGCGGCAGTGTTCCTTATAGCTGATCTGCGCGCCCGACATGAGCAGCGTGTCGTCGCCGATGATGCGAAAGCGCACCCGCGGATGCTGCGCCAGCACCGGGTCGATCGCCGCCAGCAGCACGTCGATGCCCTTGCGCGCTTCCAGGCGGCCGACGAACAGCACGGTGACGCCGTCATCGGCACGTGGCGCCGGCTGCTGCCGCGGCTGCGGCGCCACGTCGGGCATCCCCAGCGGCACCAGGCGCAGGCTGGCGTCGTCGAAGCGGAAATCGTAGGCTTGCTCGATGTCGCGCCGGATCGCGGCGCTGTTGGCGCGGATCGCCTGCGAACGCTGCATGAGTTCTTTTTCGAGCGCCAGCATGGGCGTGCCGAAACGCGTCATCCAGGCCGGGTCGTCGCGCAGCTCGGCGCGCCCCTGCAGCGAAAAATGCAGGGTCGTATGCAGGCTGGTGACCAGCGGCCAGCGCCCGTCGAGCAAAAAGGCCGCGCCTTCGGCGTCCCAGATGGGCGCTTCGACCAGGTCGAGCGGGCGGTGGCTGGCGATGCGGCGCGCCTCCATCAGCGCGGTCGCGCACCAGTTCCAGATCTCTTGCGGGATGGCGCGCTCAAACGCCTCGTACGGGCGTGCGTACTGGCCCGGCGCGACCCGGTGTACCCACACGCCATTGAGCAGTTCGACCCGGCTGTGGGTGGCGCTTTCGGCGATCACGTGTACCTGGTGGCCTTCGGCGGCCAGCGCTTCGGCCAGGTCGCGGCTGAAGGTGGCGATGCCGCCGCGGTGATTCGGCGGGTAGTCGCGCGAGACCAGCGCCAGGGTTAGCGGCTGCGTCAGCGCCCGCGCATGGCCGATGGTGGCGAACGGCAGGAACTCGCCCTGCCAGCGCGCGCGCTTGGCGGCGTCGATGCCGCCGGCCACCGGCGCCAGGCCGTGCCGCGTGCCGGTCTCCCAGGCGCGCGCGCATTCGTCCTCGAAGCGGGCGCGCCGTTCTTCGGTGGCGCTGCCGTTGGCGATCAGGAAGTCGAGGTGGCGCCGGTGCGAGTCGGCCTTGTCGCGGTTATGGGCGTCGATGCGCTCGCGCGTGTCGTAGGCCAGGCCGTGCTTGAGCGAGAAGTAGATGGTGTTCTTGAGGATCGGATAGAACGCGCGCGGCAGCTGGGCCGAATCGCGCACGCCGTTGGGCGCGGTCTTGTGATGCACGTAGGCGTGCGCCAGTTGCCTGAGCAGGTAGCCGGCGTCGACCAAGCGGCAGCAGACGTCGGTCTCGTCGAGAAAATATTCGATCTCCTCGTCGAAGCCGCCCACTTCCAGCAGGGCCGAGCGGCGGAACGAGGCGTTGGTCCCCTGCAGGTAGGGGACCCGGCGCGAGCCCGGAAAACACAGTTGCGGCGTGTCCATGCGGTGGCTGATGTCGACGTCGCCGGCGCGGTTGGCGCTGGCGTAGTGGTACTGGAAGGTGTAGCCGCTGCTGTCGAGCACGCGCCCGCCGGCGCCGCCGACGCCAGCGTCGTCGTAGGCGGCGGCCAGTTGGGTGAGCCACTCGGGTTCGGGAATGGCGTCGTCGTCGATGAACGCGACCACGTCGCCGGCCGCCATGCAGATGCCGATATTGCGCGACACCGACAGGTTCGGGACCGGGCAACGCGCGCTGCGGATGCGCGGCAGCCAGGCGGCGATCACCTGTTCCGAATGGTCGGCCGACGGGCCGTTGACGACAATGACTTCGAACTGCCCGGCGTAACGCAGGCGGCACAGGCTCTCGAGCGTTTCCTGCAGCAGGTCGGCGCGGTCGAGGGTGTTGATCACGATCGAAAAAGTGATCATGAACGCAGCCCGGCCTCCAGCTGGTCGATGCGCTCGCGCAGCTGCGCCAGCTCGCGCGCCAGCATGCGCAGGGCGACCGGGGTCGATTCGACCAGGTTGCCGGGATCGCGCTCGGCGGCCAGCACGCGGGCGTTCAAGTCGGCAATGTTCTTTAGCAGCATCGGCAGCTGTTCGCGCGCAAAGGCGTCGCGCCGCTCGTTTTCGTAGGGCAGGCGCGACACCGCCACGGCGATCCGGATCAAGCGCCCCAGCACGGGCAATCCCGCCATGCTGCGCACAACACGTTTGATCAGCATTTTCATCGGGAGCGACCTATTCACCTGTACAAGACTGCGGATTTTGCGGGCTCATTAAATATCTGTCAATAGTGCTCCCGTCGAAACGGGCCGCTTGACGAACTCAAATAGAATCTATATTCTATTTGAATGGTCAGACTAGCTAAATACAACGCACACACCTTCATCGACGGCGCCATCTGCATTGCCGCCGCCTGCGGCATCGGCTCGGTGTCGATGTCGGCCATCGCCGTCAAGGCTGGCGCGCCGATCGGATCGGTGTATCACCGCTTCGATTCGCGCAGCACCTTGCTGGCGCATGCCTGGCTGACGGTCAAGGCCGATTTCCGCGAACAGGTGGCGCGCCACTGGGATGAAGAAGACACCTGGATACCGGTGGCGGCGCTGCTCGACTGGTGCCGCAGCAAGCCGGTGTACGCGCGCTTCCTGCTGCAGTACGAAGACTGTCCCGACCTGGGCGCGCCGCTCTCGCCGGAACTCGCCGAGCTGCTCGAAGTGGAACAGGCGCGCCTGGACGCCTGTTTCGAGCGCTGCCTGCTGCGCCGCCGCGCCGACGGCGACGATGCGGCGCACACCTTGCGCTTCATGCTGATCGACGCCCCGATCGCCATCGTCAAACCCTACCTGGCCCACAACAAGGCGATTCCCGCCACCCTCGACGCGATCCTGCGCGCCTCGCACGACGCCGTCGATGCGCTGGCCGCCTCACCTCACTGAGAAACCCCATGCGCTACTCCACACAAACAGAACACGGCAAACCGATTCCCCTGTACGACGAAGCGGGCTTCGAAGCCATGCGCGCGGCCGGCCGGGTGGCCGCCGACACGCTCGACTTCATCGCGCCGCACGTGCGCGCCGGCGTGTCGACCGCCACGCTCGACGCCATGTGCGAAGAATTCATGCGCGCCGCCGGCAGCATTCCGGGCACCATCGACTACCACGGCTACAAGCACGCCAGCTGCATTTCGGTGAACCACGTGGTCACGCACGGTATTCCATCGGACAAAAAGATCCTGCGCGAGGGCGACATCGTCAACATCGACGTCACGCCCAAGCTCAATGGCTGGTTCGGCGACACCAGCCGCACCTTCGAAGTAGGTGAGGTATCGATCCTGCACAAGCGCCTGGTCAGTTCGGCCTACGAGGCGATGATGACCGGCGTGCGCACGGTGCGTCCCGGCGCCACCCTGGGCGACGTCGGCTCGGCCATCGATACCTATGTCAAGGCGCAGGGTTATTCGTCGGTGCGCGATTTTTGCGGCCACGGGATCGGCCAGGTGTTCCACGATGCGCCGCAGGTAACGCACTACGGCCGCCCCGGCACCGGCATCGTGCTCGAACCGGGCATGATCTTCACCATCGAACCGATGGTCAACGTCGGCACCCACCAGGTGACGGTGTTGCCCGACAAATGGACCACCGTCACCAGGGACCGCAAGTGGTCGGCCCAGTTCGAGCACTCGGTGGCGGTGACCGACAGCGGCGTCGAGATCTTCACCCTGTCGGCGGCCGAACGCTAAAGGCTGGCAAAAGCGCCGCGCCTGGCATGCGGCGCCGTTAATACCACATTTTCAGGCCTGGAAAATTGGTATGCATAGCACAGCACCACTTGGTGCTCAAATGCAGGGTTTGCCCGACAAGCCGTCGGCCACGCCGCGCAAGGCCGGCTTTTGCCGGTAGGCGCCGTCGAACAGCAGCGGCCAGTCGGCGTGGGCGTTTTTGAACAGGTCGCTGATCAGCCAACTGCTGGGATCGCTCACACCCCACACCGTCACGCCGCCGCGCAGGTTGGCCGGGACCGTGTCCCTATACGCCTTGACGACTTCGCAGTAGCGCTTTTTCTGCGCCAGCGCCAGCGCCGGGGTCAGTTCGCGCTGGATGTCGCCGGCCTGGTACGGCGGGCTGAACGGATTATTGACCGGGATATCGAGTTCGGTGATTTTCACCTTCAGCTTGCGCTCCACGGCCTGCTTGAAGGCCGCCGAGATGGTGCTCACCGACGGATAATCCATATAGATGTGCATCTGGAAGCCGACCCCGGTGACCGGCACCGAACGCGCCTTGAAACCGTCGAGCATGCCGGTCAGGGTGCGCAGCTTGGCGGCGTCGGCCTCGATGTTGTAATCGTTGTAGTACAGGTCGGCCTTCTGGTCGACCGCGCGCGCATTGATGACGGCCTGTTCGATGTAGTCGGCGCCGGTCTTCTGGTAAAACAGCGAATTGCGGTAGCCGCCGCCGTCGTTGATGGCTTCGTTCACCACATCCAAGCTCGCGACCTTGCCCGAAAAATGCGTGGCAATCGTTTGCACGTGGGTCTTGAGGATCGCCAGCCAGGCCGCCTTGTCGCCCTGGTAGTTTTTCATGAAGGCCGGCACCTGATAATCCGAATGCCAGATCAGGGTGTGCGCGTGCAGGGTTTTGCCATTGTCCCTGGCGAATTTGAGAAAGTCGTCGGCCTGGGTGAAGTTGTAGGTGTCCGGGGCCGGATGCAGATAACTCATCTTCATGATATTGCCGGCCGTGAGCTGGCTGAAATGCGTCTTGATGACAGCCTGCTGCGCCGGGCTGTTGGTGTAGCTGAAGGCTTCATTGCCGTAGGCGAGCGACACGCCGACCGGGAACTTGGCCAGCTTGCTCAATTTGCTCACGTCGGCGCCGCTGGTTTTTTCGGACCAGCCGGAGTCGGCGCCGGTCATGGCGTCGTCCATCTGGCTGGCCAAGGCGGGCGCAGGCGCGTCACCAGCGTCACCAGGCACGCCAGCCGGCACGTCACCGGGCGCGGCGATCACAGCTTCGGCGGCGGCCGGCGGCGCCGGCGTGGCGGCGGGCGCGCCCGGGTCGGCGTCCCCACCGCAAGCGGATACGCAAGCGGAGACGCAAGCCGATACGCAAGCCGATACAAGCAGGCAGACACTGAAAGTGGCAGAAAAGAATCGCATCGGGTCTCCAGAGTGGTTTTTGTCGGTTGCAACATTGAATGCAAGGAACTATGAAAACGTTTTCATTAGCAAATGTATAACTTTCTCCTTTTTGGATTGTGCGGTAAACACCCTGCCAAGTCAACCGGCCCGCGCGCCGCATTTACCCTTGCAACATAAGCTTCCATCACGCACTGGTATTGCGTGCAGGGGCAATTTTGAAAACCAGTTGACGACCAATTTCACGGCCATCATCCTGACGCCTTTTGAACTGCAAGCGAGCGCGCGATCTCGGCCAGCCCGGCTCCCTGCGTGCTGACCGATGTCGTCCCGCCCGAAAAGGTAAATCACCATGAAAACACTCACCACCATCGCCGGCGCCTGCGCGCTGTTGTGCAGCGCCAGCGCCATCGCGCACGGCTACATCACCCAGCCGGAGTCGCGCAACCTGCTGTGCAAACAAGGCGGCAACAGCGCGTGCGGCGCCATTCAATGGGAACCGCAAAGCCTCGAAGCGCCTTCCGGTTTTCCGGCGCAAGGGCCGGCCGACGGCGTCATCGCCTCGGCCGCGCTGGCGCAGTTCGGCGAACTCAATGAACAGACCAGCAGCCGCTGGACCAAGCGCCCCATGACAGCCGGCGCCAACGTCTTCAAGTGGCAGTTCACGGCCAACCACGCCACCCGCAACTGGCGCTACTACATCACCAAAAGCGGCTGGAATCCGAACCAGAAGCTGACCCGTGCCTCGTTCGACCTGACCCCGTTCTGCGTCATCGATGGCGCCAACCGCCAGCCGCCGGCGCAGGTCAGCCACAACTGCACGGTACCCGCGCGCAGCGGCTACCAGGTGATCCTGGGGGTGTGGGAAATCGCCGATACCCCGAACAGTTTTTACAATATGGTCGATGTGCTGTTCAAGGACGGCCCGCCGTTGCCGGTGCCGGAATGGACCCAGCGCGGCGCGATCTATCCATCGGTCGACCTGGCCGTGGGCGACAGCGTGGCCACGCGCGTGTTCGACGCGGCCGGCGAAAAGCCGGAGCTGCAAACCAAGGTCACCATCAACAGCACCAGCGACGGCCTGCGCAACAACTGGGCCTACCTGCTGGCCACGCGCGTGAACGCCGAACAGCCCTTGCTGCACGCGGGCCAACTGGGCCAGGACGGCAAGATCACCCCGGTGTACGGGCAGAACACGGTGTATGCAAAAACGAGCAGCGCGCTGACCCGGGTCGAAGTGCAGATCAACAAGGACCAGACCCCACCCCCGGCCGATTTTTCCGTGAGCGACCTGCGCTCCTCGTATGCGATCAAGGGCGGTGAATTGACGATCAACTTTGGCGTCAGCGCCAATGCCGACATGGATGTCAGCGCCTATGTGTACGACCAGGCGGGCGTGTCGAAAGGCTTCGCCACGGCGCCGCTGAACAACAACAGCGCGGCGCTGGCGCTGAAACTGAACGCGCCCAAGGCGGGCGCGCACCAGCTGGTGCTCAAAGCGGTGGTCAAGGACGGCGGCGCGGTGCTGCAGAAGACCTTTGCGCTGACCTTGACCGAAGAAGGCGGCGGCGCGGCCTACGAGCACGTGTTCCCGGCGTCGCTCGCGACCTACAAGGCCGGCACCCGCGTGCTGCAGCCGAAGAACGGCAAGGTCTATACCTGCAAGCCGTTCCCGTACAGCGGCTGGTGCTCGCAGTGGACGGCGGCGTCGACCCATTACGAGCCGGGCGTGGGCGCGAACTGGCAGGACGCCTGGATCGCCCCGTAAGCCTCAGCCTGGTGTGGCGGGACGGGGCGGCAGGAGCACGTCCGCCAGCTTCCACGACGCGAAGCCGTGCCGTTCCATCACCAGCGACAGGCCGCGCTCGCCGCGCTCGGTCTCGAGGTGCAGGATGTATTTGTCGAAGCCGATGCGCTCCGACGTGTACTTCGGATCGGGTTTGGCGGCGTCGTCCTTGTCCGCACTGTCGCGGCGCGGCTCGATCGAGCCGCGCTGCATCGCGCCCATGACGAATTCGGGAGTGACCATGGCGTCGACCATCTTGTCGGCGAAGGCCATGCCCAGCATCTTGCCGAAATCCGCGCCGGCCTTGGCGGGATCGTCGCCGCCGGCGCCGTCGCGCGGCTTGACCTGCTCGTTCATGGCCGCGCCCAGCTGCGCCTTGACGCTCGCGCGCAGGCGCGGGTAGTCGACGCGGGCGTTGAAGCCTTCGGCATTGCGATCGTGGGCCGCCGTACGCAGCTGGTGCAGCGCGATCACGGGGGAGTAGTACCAGTATGCGGCGCCGGCGCTGACGCACAGCGCGGCGATGCCAAGTTTGAGGTGAATAGCCTTCACGATTTCCTTCTGTGGGTTGACGCGTGCCGATCGCACAAGCCGGATTCTACACGGGGCCCGGCGATCCGAACGCTGAACAGCCGGGAGTCAAAAGGTGATGATAAAGCGCGCGCCGCCGCCGATCGACCTGGCGTACCGCACCGCACCGCCATTGCGGTGCATCAGCTGGCGCACCAGGGCCAGGCCGATGCCGCTGCCTTTGCTTTTGGTGGAAAAGAAGGGCGTGAAGATATCGGCGATGACGTCGTCCGGTACGCCGGGGCCGTTGTCGCACACGTCGATGCGCAGGCGTCCTCCGCGCGCCAGTTTCGCGCTCACGGTGACCTGCGGCGCCTGGCCCGGCGCACTCGCTTCGGCCGCGTTCTGCAGCAGGTTCACCAGCGCTTGCTCCAGCTGGCCCGGATCGGCCATCAATTCGAGCGATCCGGGCTCGACCCGGAAATCGGCGCTGCCGCCGCGCGCCTGCCAGGCCGGCGCGATCAGGGCCGACAGCCGCGCGAACATCTCCTGCACCACCACCCGCTGCGGCGCCGCCGGCGGCACGCTGGCCAGCGCGCGGTAGCCGCTGACGAAATGGGTCAGGCTGGCGGCGCGGCGGCCGATGGCGTCGAGCGCGAGCGCCAGGTCGTCCGCCACATCGACCGGCAGGCTGGCGCGCACGCCCTGCACCATGTCGCGCGCGCTGTGCGAGAGCGATGCCACCGGGGTGAGCGAGTTCATTATCTCGTGCGTCAACACATGCACCAGCTTTTGCCAGGCCTGCATGGCCTCGGCCGCGAGCTCGTTTTCCACCGGCGTGAGCGCCACCAGCCGTTGCGGCTGGCCTTCGACGCTCAATGTGCTGGCCGTGGCCAGGGCGCGCTCGACGCCTTGCTCGGTATCGACATCGATCATGCTGCGCCGGCCCGGCGCCAGGCCGGCCAGGGTGCGGCGCAAGGCTTCGAGGTCGCTCGCGCGGCCGGGCGCCAGCAGGCGGCGCGCATTGGCGTTGAGCGGCTCGGCGCTGTGTACGCTGTCGATGCGGAACAGGGCGATCGGCGCATGTTCGAGCTGCGATTCGAGCGCCAGCACGCGCGCGGCCAGCTGCAGTTGATCGTGCCGCGCGCCGACCGGCACTTCCAGCGGCTCAAGCGCAGTCGATCGCAGGCCGTGGCGGATCAGGCCCACGGCCACCAGCGCCGCCACCGCGCTGGCCGCCGTCGCCAGCGAGAGCACCGCCCCATGCGCGCCGGCGCTGACGGCGGCCGCGCCGAGCAGCACTGTGCCGGCCCAGGCCACGCGGCGCGCGGCGGCGTCAGAGGCCATGCTTGCTGCGCTTGCGGTACAAGGCGGCGCGGCTGATCCCGAGCAGGATGGCGGCATGGCTGATATTGCCGCGCGCCTGCGCCATGGCGGCGGCCACCGCGTCGCGCTCGAGGGTGTCCAGGGCCAGCATGTCGGCGCCTGCCGCGCGCGGGGGCGCAGCGATGGCCGGCGCGCCGCCATGCAGGCCAAAATCGGCCAGGCCGTAGGCGCCCGGCTGGCCCAGGATCACGGCGCGCTCGCAGGCGTGGCGCAGCGCGCGCACATTGCCGGGCCAGTGGTGCGTACACAATGCGTCGAACGCCTCGGGCGCGATGGTGCCTGGCGCCTTGCCGTACAGCTCCCGGTAATGCGCCAGGTAGTGGCGCAGCAGGGCCGGAATGTCGTCGCGCCGCTCGCGCAGCGGCGGCACGCGCAGCACGATGGTGTTGAGGCGGAACAGCAGGTCGGGCCGGAACACCTGCGCGTCATACAGCCTGGCCTCGTCGAGATTGGTGGCGCTGACGATGCGCACGTCGATCGCCTGCGGGCGGTCGGCCCCGAGCGGCGTGACTTCGCGCCGTTCCAGCGCCGTCAGCAGCTTCGATTGCGCGGCCAGCGGCAGGTTGCCGATTTCGTCGAGGAACAGGGTGCCGCCGGACGCCGCCTGGAAGCGCCCCGCGCGGTCGCTGCGGGCGTCGGTAAACGAGCCTTTGCGGTGGCCGAACAACTCGCTCTCGAGCGTCGCCTCGGGCAAGCTGCCCATGTCGACGGCGAGGAACTGGCCGGCGGCGCGGCGCGAGGCCAGGTGGATCGCGCGCGCGGCCAGCTCCTTGCCGACCCCATTTTCGCCCAGCACCATGACGTTCGCCTGGGTCGGGCCGACGTTGGCGATCAGGGCGCGCAACTGGCGCATCGGCGGCGAGTCGCCCATCAGCGGATCGTTGGCGGCGGCCGGTGCGGCCTGCATGCCGCGTTGCGCCAGCGCGCCTTGCACGACCGCGAGCAGGCGCGCGTTATCCCACGGCTTGGTGAAAAAATCGCTGGCGCCGCGCTTCATCGCCTCGACCGCCAGGGCCACGTCGGCGTACGCGGTCATGACGATGACCAGCGGCGGGTCGGGCAGGGCGCGCAACTGGTCGAGCAGCGCCAGGCCTTCGGCGCCGTCGGTGCGGCCGGGCGTGAAATTGAAGTCGAGCAGCACCACGTCGGGCACGCCGCCCAAGAGGTGGCGCGCCAGCTGGTGCGGATCGGCCAGGGTGGCCACGTTGCCCGCGCAGCGGCGCAACACCAACTGCGCCGCATAGGCCACGTCAGCGTCGTCGTCGAGGATCAGGATGCGGGCGGGGTGGTCGGCCATGGCGGGGAGGGTGGAAGCAGGTGCGCCGATTCTAGCAGCAGCATGCCGGCGCCACCAATCAAAACGGGCCGGGTGTCCGAAAGCGCACACCTGCGCTGTGCGCTTTCGCACGAAGGCGGCCAAACACGCGGCCGTCTACCCGTGCGGCGCGCATGGCACGGATGTTGCGATCAGTTCCCGCATGACTTCGCAAGCCGAGCCGCCATGATTGTTCCGACCGCCCCAGCACCAGAGCGCAGCAGCGGCGCCGCCATGGACCAGCCGTTGCGGCAACGGCGCGGCAGGCGCGTGCTGCCTGGTGCAGCCATCGTGCTGGCGCTGGCGATGGGGGCGGCGGCCCTGTGGCAGCAGATCCCGCGCGGCTTGCAGGTGGCGCGCGCCGACGCCCGTATCGCGACCGTGGCGCGCGGCGTGTTCCGCGACGACGTGGCCCTGCGCGCCACGGCCGCGCCGCTGCATTCGGTGATGCTCGACGCGGTCGAATCGGGCCGCGTGGAAGAAGTCTTCGCGCGCGACGGCGCGCCGGCCAGGCAAGGCGAGGTGCTGTTCCGGCTGTCGAACCCGCAGCGCCGGCTGGACCTGCTGGCGCGCGAGGCCGAACACGCGCAGCAGATTTCGAACCTGACCAACCTGCGCATCGCGCTCGAAGCGAGCCGCATGGAGCGCGAGCGGCGCGGCGCCGAGCTGGCGTTCGCATTGACCCTGGCCGAAAAACAGCACGCGCGCAACGCGGCGCTGGCGCAGAAGGGCTTCGTGTCGCCCAACGCGCTGGAAGATTCGCTGGACCGCGTCGCGCAGCAGCGCCGCCTGTACCAGAGCGACAACGCCGGCTACAAAACCGAGGCCGCCACCCAGCGCGACGCGGTGCGCCAGATGGAGCTGGCCATCGGCCGCCTGGAAGCGGGCCTGCAACTGGTCAACGCGACCATCGACGCGCTGGCGGTGCGCGCGCCCGTGTCCGGGCGCCTGACCGATTTTCATTTGCAGGTCGGCGAGACCGTCAAGCCCGACCAGCACC
Source organism: Massilia genomosp. 1 (assembly GCF_011682185.1). Lineage (NCBI taxonomy): Bacteria > Pseudomonadati > Pseudomonadota > Betaproteobacteria > Burkholderiales > Oxalobacteraceae > Massilia > Massilia genomosp. 1. The sequence continues at coordinate 23,365 of NZ_WHJF01000038.1, read as the reverse complement.
TGGGCCGCATCGACGACGTGGACCAGTTCAAGCTGTCGGCCCAGGTGGACGAGTACTACCTGAACCGGGTGGCCGTGGGCCGCCAGGGCACGGCCACCATCAACGGCCGCGCGCATGCGCTGACCGTGAGCCGGATCTACCCGCAGATCAAGGACGGCCGCTTTACCGTGGAGCTGGCGTTTGCCAACGGCCAGCCCGGGACGCTCAATCCGGGCCAGGCGGCCGAAGTACTGGTGACCCTGGGCGGCGCCAGCGAAGCGCTGCTGGTGCCCAACGACGCCTTCCTCAACGACAGCGGCGGCGTGGCGGTGTACGTGCTGGACAAGGATGGCAAGACGGCCGAGCGGCGCGCGCTGCGCAGCGGCCGCCGCAACAACAGCCAGGTCGAGGTGCTGGCGGGCCTGGCCAGCGGCGAGCGGGTGATCGTGTCGTCGTACGCCGCCTACGGCAAGGCGGCGCGGCTGCAGTTCACGGAGTAGACTTTTTCTCATGATGGATCGATGCGGAGATGACACAATGAACAACCCCACACCACACCGGAAGGATGGCATGCTCAAGCTACTTAACGTCAGCAAAACGTTCCAGGGCGGCGACGTGCGCACCACGGCGCTCGACCGCATCACGCTCGATATCGACGCCGGCGAATACGTGTCCATCACCGGGCCGTCCGGTTGCGGCAAGTCGACCCTGCTGTCGGTGCTGGGATTGCTCGACACGCCCGACAGCGGCGAGTACTGGTTCGACGGCCAGAACGTGGCCGGCTGGCGCGAAGCGCAACTGAACGGCCTGCGGCGCGGGCGCGTCGGCTTCATCTTCCAGAGCTTTAACCTGATCGAAGAATTGTCGGTGGCCGAGAACGTGGAACTGGCGCTGGAATACATGAACGTGCCGGCCAGGGAGCGGCGCGAACGGGTCGCGGCGATGCTCGACAAGCTGGGCGTGGCGCACCGCGCCAGGCACCGGCCGTCGCAATTGTCGGGCGGGCAGCAGCAGCGGGTGGCGATTGCGCGCGCGCTGGTGGCCAACCCGGCAATGTTGCTGGCCGATGAGCCGACCGGCAACCTCGATACCGCGCATGGCGATGAGGTCATGCGCCTGCTGCGCCAGATTAACGCCGATGGCACCACCATCGTGATGGTGACGCACTCGCCGGCGCACGCGGCGCAGGCATCGCGCACCTTGCGCCTGCTCGACGGGCGCATCCTGGTCGACGCACTGCAAGCGGCGTGAGGGAGCGATGATGATCATGAAGGATTTTCGGATCGGCTGGCGCACCTTGCTGCAGGACCCGGTGTATTCGCTGGTCGTCATCGCCGGGCTGGGGGTGGGCTTTGCGGCCGCCCTTCTGCTGCTCGGCTTCGTGCGCTATTCGTGGCAGTACAACGCCGACGTGCCGGACGCCGACCACGTCTACATCGTCAAGCAGCGCTTCAACGTCGCCCCCAAGGCGCCGTGGTTCGACCAGGCGCCGATGCTGCTGCGCCTGGCGGCGGCCAGGGCGCCCGGCGTGCTGGCCTCGACCGCGTACATTCCGACCCGGCCGCGCGTGATGGGGCTCACGGCAAGCATCAACGGCCAGTTGCACGGGATGGACGGGTTGACGGTGATGCCGGGCTTCGCCGATATCCTGGGCCTGCGCGCGCTGCGCGGGAACCTGAAGATGGCGCTGGAGCAGCCGGAAGGCTTTGTCATCACCGAAGAAGCGGCGCTGCGCCACTTCGGCAGCGGCGACATCGTCGGGCGCACCATGCTGGTCGAGGGCAAGCTGCTGCGCGCCGGCGCGGTGCTGCGCACGCCGGGCGCGAACACCACCATCCCGTTCGAGGTGCTGGTGGGCGTACAGTCGGTGCTGGCCGAGGCGCCGGTGAAAGAGGAAATGATGACCGGTAAGGCCGGCTGGTGGGGCAAGGTGCTGGTACGGGTCGATCCCGGCGCATCGGTGCCGGCCTTGACCGCCTCGCTGCAGCAGGCCGTCGACCGCTCGCCGGCGGTGCAGGACGTGCCGCCCGAAACCAGACAGCGGCTGGGGACAAGAAGGGTGATGGATGTGGCGCTGTCGTCGCTGCGCGACGCCTATTTTGACCGCGACGTGGGCCAGAACGGGATCAGCGCGGCCGGCAACCGCGGCAGCCGCGTGGTGATCGCCGCGCTGGGCGCGATGGCGGCGCTGATCCTGGCCATGGCCGCCATGAATTACGTCAACCTGGCGGCGGTGCGCGTGCTGCGCCGCCAGCGCGAGGTGGCGATCCGCAAGGTGCTGGGCGCGGGCATGCGCCAGCTCGTGCTGCAACTGCTGGCCGAGTCGATGCTGGTGGCGCTGCTGGCGACCGGACTGGGACTGCTGCTGGCGTGGCTGGCGCTGCCGCTGTTCGCGCAGCTGGTCGACCGCAAGCTCGATGGCATGCTGTCCATCGCCAATCTCGGCGCGGCGCTGGCGCTGGGCCTGGCGCTGGGCGCGCTGACAGCGGCGTATCCGGCGTGGATCGCGCTGCGCGTACGCCCGGGCGCGGTGCTGGCCGGGCGCGGCGACAGCGAGTCGCTGCGCGGCATGCAAGTGCGGCGCGTGCTGACGGTGGTGCAGGTGGCCGCGGCGATGGGCCTGGCCGGCGTCACCCTGGCCATTGCATGGCAAACCGCGTTCGCCATGCGCGTCTCGCCGGGCTTCGATCCGGCGCCCCTGATGATTGTCGACCTGCCCGAGACGGTGCGCGACAGCGCGCGGGCGCGCAGCTTCATCGCGGCCCTGTCGGCCCAGCCGGGCGTGGCCGGCACGGCGGTGTCGGAAGACGCGGTCGGGCGCCACCAGGTGTCGTGGCTGCGCGACCTCAAGCGCCCGGGCGGGATCAGCGCATCGATGGAAATGAAGTCGGTCAGCGCCGCGTTTTTCGAGCAGTACCGGATCGCGCCGCGCGCGGGACGGCTGTTTTCGGCGCGCACCGACAAGGAAGACGATCCGGTGCCGCTGGTGCTCAACGCCATCGCCGCGCGCGAACTCGGATTCGCCACGCCCGAAGCGGCGCTGGGACAGACGTTGTTGTTTACCGGCTTCGATAACAAGACGATTCAGAAGCGCGTGGTGGGCATTGCGCCGGCGCTGCGCTTCCAGTCGCTGCGCGAAACGCCGCATGCGATGGCCTACGAATTGTGGACCGCCGGGATGACGCTCTCCGTGCGCGCCACGGGCGAGCTGGGGCCGGTCGAGGCGGCGGTGCGGAGCTTGTGGCCGAGGTATTTTCCGGACGCGATGATCAAGACGCACCGGGCCGACGCGATCCTGGCGCTCAATTACGCGGAAGATGAGCGGGTGGCCAGGATACTGGCGATTGCCAGCGGCATCGCGCTGGCGATTGCGGCCTTCGGCACCTATGTGCTGTCGGCGCACACGGTGCAGCGGCGCGCGAAAGAGATCGTGCTGCGCAAACTGCATGGGGCGCGCCGGAGCGCCATCGGCCTGCTGGTGGTGCGCGAGATCGGCGCCATGACGCTGGTGGCGGCGGCGATCGGCTTGCCGCTGGCGGGGCTGGCGATCAACAGCTACCTGGCGACCTATGTGGAACACGCGCCGGTCGGCTACTGGACCTTGCTGTTCGCACTGGCGTCGACCGTGGCGGTGGCCTTGGCGGCGGTGGCGCGCCATGCGTGGCTGGCGATGCGCATGCTGCCGTCGGACGCGCTGCGGCTGTAGCGGCGAGCTTGACTCAGTAATAGAAAAACAGGTATCTGAACCCGGTAAACAGCGCCATGCCGACGCAAATGCCGAGCACCAGGAGCACGGTCGGATGCACGTTCGGCACCAGCACCGCTTCCTCGGGCCGCTCGGGGCAGTAGTGCGCCAGGATGCCCAGGCCGGGTGGGTAGGTCGCCAACATCGACTCCGGGGTTGGCTGCCATCGGTCATCGAACGGGCCACTGAAGCCGATCCGGGTGCTGACGTACTTGCTGCCGTCGACGGTGTACTCGTAGGAGACGACAAAATCGTAGCCCGGTCCGTTTTGCCGCCGTTGCGCCGTCGAGGTGAGGATCACGGCGTCGGCGGTGGGCCAGGCACGGGCGCGCCGGCTTTCGCGCAGGCGCACGATGAACAGGCCGGTGGCGCCGGCGGCGAACAGCAGTGAAACGATGGCGGCGCTCTGTGGATTGAACATCGTGTTTCTTTCATGAGTGGGGAGATCTGGCCGCCATCTTACAGTGTCGCCCCGCGTGCAGGCACGGATTCAGGTCATCGGCACATCATGGCGCGTCGACCTCGCGCAGCATGTAGATGGTGTCGTAGAACACGCCATCGACGCACAGCGCGCGCGGCTCCTGGCCGAACACCCGAAATCCCATCGACGTATACAGCGCCAGGGCGGCGCCGTTGCCGGCGGTGATGGTCAGCGTCACCTGGCGCAGGCCGGGCATGGCGTCGGCGAAGGCCAGGGCGTGCGCCAGCAACTGGCGGCCGACGCCCTTGTTGCGCCAGGCCGGGGCCACCACCATGCCGCCCACGAAACCCTTGTGACGCAGCTTGGCCGCACCCTCGCGCCCCACGCCCACGACGCCAAGCAATGCATCGCCATCGAAGGCGCCGAAGCGCTTGCGCCCGGAGTCCGGCGCCATGTGCGCCTCGATGGTCGACAGCGGCGTGTCGCACTCGTCCTCGTCACTGGAACTGAAGGCGGTCGGGCATTCGCGCAGGGCGGCCAGGCGCAGCGACTGGTACGCGGGTGCATCGGCGGGAGTGAGGCGGCGCAGGAGCATGGGCGGGTCGATTAGTGGAATGGAATGACAATCATAACCCGGCAGCGGTGGCGTGGCCGCTGGCATCCTGATGCGATCAAGAAAATATTCTTGATAGACAATAGCGCGGCATCGCCTACCATAGCGGCCGTAGCGCACCGCCGGCCAGGGGCTGGTTCTTGTTCAACTCTTTCTCATGTTTATGATCCCGTCCAAGCGCCTCTCCACCGTCATCATGCTGCTCATCTTCGCCGCCACCTGGATCAATCCGCCGTGGCCGATGGAACAGGCGCTGCACAGCTCGCTCACGGTGATCGGCTTCGCACTGCTGTGGAAGTTTTCCGCGCGCTGGGGCATCAGCGCGCGCGACTTCCTGCTCATTGCGCTGTTCCTGTCGGTGCATTCGATCGCGGCGCGCTGGCTGTATTCGAACGTGCCCTACGATGCGTGGGGACGGGCGCTGTTTCATTTTTCCATCGACCAGCGCTTCGGCTGGACCCGCAATCACGCCGACCGGCTGGTGCATTTCCTGTACGGCCTGTGCCTGACGCCGGCCGCCATCCATTACCTGGCAACGCGACGCGGGCTGTCGCGGCGGCTGGGATTCTATATTGCCATCTCGGCCGTGATGCTGACCAGCCTGTGGTACGAATGGTTCGAGTTCGCCATCGCGATGACCTTGTCCGATAACGACGCCGAAGCCTACAACGGCCAGCAGGGCGATATATGGGACGCGCACAAGGACATGTTGCTGGCGACCGTGGGCAGCCTGCTGTGGGCCTGGCCGGGGTTCAAGACAGGCGCAGCGCCAGCGCGGCCAGGCTGAGCAGCAGCACGGGCAAGGTCAGCACGATGCCAACGCGGAAATAGTACACCCACGAGACCCGGATATCCTTGCTTGCCAGGACATGCAACCAGAGCAGGGTGGCCAGGCTGCCGATCGGGGTGATCTTCGGACCCAGGTCGCTGCCGATGATGTTGGCGTAGATCATCGCTTCGCGCACGGCGCCGCTGGCGTGGCCGGCATCGATGGCGAGCGCGCCGACCAGCACGGCCGGCATATTGTTCATGAGCGAGGACAGCAGCGCGCTGGCGAGGCCGGCGCCGAACGCCGCGCCCCACACGCCGTGGCTGGCGCACTGATCCAGAAACGCGGTCAGGTAGGCGGTCAGGCCGGCATTGCGCAGGCCGTACACCACCAGGTACATTCCGAGCGAAAACACAAGCACCTGCCACGGCGCGCCGCGCAGCACCGCGCGCGTGGCGATGCGCTGTCCGCGCGCGGCCACCAGCAGCAGCAGCAGCGCGCCGGCGCCGGCCACCGCGCTGACCGGCACGCCGAGCCGTTCGAGCCAGAAGAAGCCGGCCAGCAGCAGGCCCAGCACCCACCAGCCGGCGACAAAGGTGGCGCGGTCGTGGATGGCATCGCCAGGGCGCTTCAATTGCGCCAGGTCGTAATCGGCCGGAATATCCTTGCGGAAGAACCAGCACAGCATGCCCAGGGTCGCGCCCACCGAGACCAGGTTGACCGGGACCATGACGGCGGCGTAGCGCGCGAAGCCGATGCCGAAGTAGTCGGCCGAGACAATATTGACCAGGTTCGAGACCGGCAGCGGCAGGCTGGCCGTGTCGGCCACAAAGCCGGCCGCCATCACATACGCCAGCGTGGCGCGCGCCGACAAGCGCAGTGCGCGCAGCATGGCGATGACGATCGGCGTGAGGATCAGCGCGGCGCCATCGTTGGCGAACAGGGCGGCCACGGCCGCGCCGAGCAGCACCAGCAGGATGAACAGGCGCCGGCCGTGGCCTTTGCCCCAGCGCGCCACGTGCAGGGCGGCCCATTCGAAGAAGCCGGCTTTGTCCAGCAGCAGGCTGATGAGGATGACGGCGACGAAGGTGGCGGTGGCGTTCCAGACCATATGCCAGACCACCGGGATGTCCGCAAGCTGGACCACGCCGGCCAGCAGGGCGGCGAGCGCCCCGGCGGCGGCGCTCCAGCCGATGCCGAGGCCGCGCGGCTGCCAGATGACGAGGACCAGGGTGGCGAGGAAGATCAGGGAAGCGGCGAGCATGGCAATATCCTTGGGCGGGGTGGACGAGGGGAAACCTGCCCTCCCCGGGGGGCGCAAGGCTGGCGTCGGTTCAGCATGTGGCGCGGGCCACGCGCGGCTCAGGCGTTCAAGGCGCCGATGCGGTCGAGCTCGGCCTTGAAGCGGGCCGGGTCGTGTCGCAGCTGCTCCAGCGGCAAGCACAAGAAGGCGTCGATGCGGGCGCGAATGAGGGCGTAGGCCGCTTCGAAGGCGGCCTCGATCTGCGCGTCGGTGCCGCTGACGTGGCTGGGGTCGTCCACGCCCCAGTGGCTGCGCAGGACCGGGCCGAGGTAGGCCGGGCAGGTTTCGCCGGCGGCGCTGCCGCACACGGTGACGACGATGTCCGGCGTGAGGGGCAAGTCATCCCACGATTTGCTGCGGTAGCCTTCGGTGGAAATACCCTTGCGCCCCAGCAGGGCGACGGCCAGCGGATGCAGCTGCCCGGCCGGCTGGCTGCCGGCGCTGATGGCGCGCAGGCCGTCCGGTGCGAGGTGATTGAAGGTCGCTTCGCTCAGGATGGAGCGGCAGGAGTTGCCGGTGCAGAGAAACAGGATGTGCATGCCAGTTCCGATGTGGGTTGCTTGGGGACGAATGCGCTGGGCGCCGCTTCATTTCGATTTTACTGGAAACATCAAAACAATGGAAGCACTGGCGTGAACGTGGGGAATCCGCTACAAACAGAAAAGTGCGAGAAGGGTGCGAGAAGGGTGCGCGTCGGATGAGACGGGCAGCGTATGATGTTAGCTATCGACAACGAGATCTTTACCGGAGACGCCATGGCACGTCAGGAAGTTACCTACGAGGAGGTTGCGGCGGCAGCCATCAGCTTGCAGGAAGACGGTACACGGGCCAGCATCGACGCGGTGCGCGCGGCGCTCGGCGCCGGTTCGCCCAACGTCATCCACCAGCATCTGCTCGAATGGCGCGCCAGCGAGGCCACGCCGCCGGCGCCGCCCTCGGCGGAAATTCCGCCATCGGTCGCCAGCGCGCTCGGCAACTGGGCGCAGCAGTTCGCGCACGACGCCGGCGCCGGCATGCGCGAGGCGCTGGCGCAGTCCGAGAGCGATATGGCGGACTTGCTGGCGTCGAGCCAGCAGCTCGAAGCCGAACGCAACGAGCTGCGCGCGCAACTGACCGGCATGACCATCGCGCGCGACCAGGCGCTGGCCACGGTGACCGAACGCGACGAAGATATCCAGCGCCTGACGATGGAGTTGCGCAACGCGCGCCTGGTCGCCACCGAGGCCCTGGTGGGCAAGGCGAAGGATCAGCTGGCCATCGAAGGCAAGAACGAGCAGCTGGTGGACTTGCGCGCGCAGATCGAGCGCAACGTGGCGTCCCAGGCGACGGTGTCGGATGCGCGCCTGACGGCCGAGATGGAACTGATCGGCGCGGTGACCGCGCGCGACAATTTCGAGGCCGACATCAAGGAATTGCGGGCGCGCTTCGACGCCTCGAACGCCGAACGCAGCGCCTTGCGGGCCGAGCTGGAAGTACTGCGCTCGCGGCAGTAAGAGCCTGTTGCTCCCCTACTGGCCGTGCCTCATCAGGGTGAGGATCTCGGCCAGGCGCGCGCGGCTGATGCCGTCGCGCTGCTCGATGGCGAGCGGGTGGCCGTTCTGTTCGAGTTCGATGGACGGACGCGCAAATCCATCGCGCAAGCGTACCCTGGCCTTGAGATTGACGGTGGCCGGATACAGCGTCAGCTCGGTATCGAGCCAGCCGAAGAACGGGCCGATATGCGATCGCTTCTCCAGGTCGAAGGAGTGTCCCCACTCCATGAAACTGGCCTCGCTCAGCGACACCCAGACGCCCCATATGAACGGTTCGGCATCCCCTTCGACCGCAATGTCGATGCAGCCCCGGACAAAATACCTCGTGTCGTCGATCACGCAATCGTCGCTCCCCAATACGGTCCGCGCCGCCCGCTCGCTTTCGGGAATCTGCTCGTAGCTGAGCGGGGCCAGGGCGGCATAGCTGGGAATGCCTTCGTGAATCCCGCCGCATGCGGTGCATTTATAGGAAAACATGCCGGAACGCGCCTTTCAATCGATGAAGTAGGCATTCATCTTGTCACGGCGCGCCCGCGTTGGCAATCCTGCAATAGCTTATGTCCGGTTAACCGACACCCCGCCATCGACGATCAGGCTCGATCCGGTCGTGAAACTGGCCGCGTCGGACGCCAGGTACAGCGCCGAACGCGCGATTTCCTGCGGCTGCGCCAGGCGCTTGAGCGCATACAGGCTTTCGACGAAAGCGCGCGCTTCGGGGGTGTTGGCGACGGCGCGCCCCATCGGCGTATCGGTGCCGCCGGGCAGCAGCGCATTGGCGCGGATGCCGCGCGTGCCGTATTCGACGGCGATCGTTTGCATCAGGCCGATCAAGCCGGCCTTGCTCGCCGCATACGCCCCCATGCCCGGAAAGCCGACCGTGTGGCCGACAAAGGACGAAGTGAAAATGAGGGAGCCGCCGCCGCGCTTGAGCATGGCCGGAATCTGGTATTTGGCGCACAGGAAGGCGCTGCTCAGGTTGGTGGCCAGGATGGCGTTCCAGGCGCCGACGGACAGCTCGGACAGCGGCACGCTCTCGCCCGTCATGCCGGCGTTGTTGAAGGCGATATCGAGTCCGCCGAAGCGGCCGACGGCGACCTCGACCAGGGCGCGCGCGGTGTCTTCGGCGCAGATATCGCCGGCCACCGCGATTGCCTGGCCGCCGCCGGCGTCGATCTCGGCGACCAGCGCGTCCAGTTCAGCCTGGCGGCGCGCAGTCACCACCACTTTGGCTCCTTCGCGCGCGAACAATTTGGCCGTTTCATAGCCGATGCCGGAACTGGCCCCGGTCACAATCGCCACTTTTCCTGATAATGCGTTCATTTGCCGATCCCTTTACTGCTTGTCATTCGGACTTCCAGCTTAGGGAAGGCGGTGGCGGCGATCTATCCGTTTCTTGCTGTTGTGTGCGCGCCGGGGTCGGTATCGGACAAACCGGCGCAGGCTTTTCTAAAATAGCAAGAAGAAATATGATTTGCGCAAAATTGGCACTTCCGACATGATGGCGGCTCTCAAAGTTGATATGCCCTGGTCGCTCTGGCGCAGTTGGCAAGTGCCCCCATGCGCTGCGACTGGACTGTCCGGTTCTCGACCAGCGCCAGGGCGGCATCGCGGCCCGTCTTTTATGATGAAATCGAATAGCGGATCTACATGAAAATCACAGTTCAGCAAATGGCGTCCGTTTTGTCAGGGTTGCTGGTGTTATCCACGCAGCCGGCCCATGCCTGCTCCGACACCGATCCCATGCGGCCGGAGGACAAGGTGACGGACGCGATCAACCAGGTTTTTCTGGACAAGAACTACAAGCAGCTCGATAAGCTGTACCAGGAATCTTCCGTGAAAAACGCGGCAGCTCCGGACGGTATCTCGGCCTTGTCGCTGTTTTTCAGGGGAATAGCCAAGTCCTTCGTCGGCTGCGGCAGTTCGCAGCGCACCGAGGAGGAATGGCAATCCCGAAAAGCCGCTTTGTCGGCCTGGCAGGCGGCTTCGCCGACATCGAGCGCGCCGAAACTGGCGCTCGCGCTGTATTCCGTCAATTACGGCTGGTATGCGCGCGGACGCGGCGCCGGCTCGACCCTCAATGACAGCGCGCGCAAATCGTTCGAATACCACATGGCGGACGCCAGGCGCCAATTCGAAAAACTGGCGCCGCTGGCCAGGGATAATCCGGCCTGGTATTCCGGCATGCTGCAAATCGGCCTGGCACAGGGATGGCGCCACGACAAATTCGAACCCATGTACGCCAGGGCGGTCAAGCTCGATCCGTATTACATGAATTTCCATGTCGTCAACAAGGAATATCATGCGGCGAAATGGTACGGATCCGACCAGGAAATGCACCAGGCCGTGAACACGGCAGCGGAACTGACCAGGCCACGCTTCGGGCAGGCGGTCTACGCCCGCCTTTACACGGAAGACTGGAAACCGAATGCCATGTTCACCACCGGCGGGGTCAGCTGGGAAAGGATGAAAAAAGGCTTCGAAGACGACCTTGCGATCTATCCGGATAACAAGACCAGGCGCGATTACGCGAATTACGCCTGCGTCGCCGACGACGCCAACACGCTCAAGCAGCAGATCGATCTGCTGGGCGACCAGGCCGACATCAAGTCATGGGGTAACAAGCACCACGTCGCGTATTGCACCGGCCTGGCCACCATGAGCGGAACCGACCGGAAACCGAAGTGCTTCAAGTTTACCGGCACCGACGATTACATCTGCGATTAAGATCGCACCTCAAGGCCAGCTCAAGGAAAACACCCCTTCCCTGGCCGAACCGATGAGCACCTCGCGCGAGCCGGGCAGGTAGAGCAGCCGCCGGCTCGACGGGGGAATGCCGGCGCGCTCGTCGAGCGTGGCCACATGGCGCAGCTGCGCGTCGAGCAGAATCACCTGCCCCCCTGAAAACAGAATCACCCAGCGGCCCGCGTCGTCGATGACCAGGTCGACCGGATGCCCGAGCGCGCGGGCCGGCTTGGGCTCGATCGCAAACAGCACCGGCACCATGCGCTCGCCATCCCAGCGCTGCACGCTGGCGCCAACCGCGCCGATGATATTGCGCGTGCTGTTGCGAAACAGCGCTTCGACCCGGTCCGCCGAGATGCGTCGCGCAGCGCCCTTGGCATCGGCTTCGATGATGCCCATGCGCGTGCCAGCCCAGATGCGCCCGTCGGGCCAGGCCAGCAGGCGCCCGCTCGGCTGCGCCTGGCGGTCGGGCAGCGCCACGAAGCGGGCCAGCCCATCGTTGCCCAGGTAGTGCAGGCCGGCAGCGCCGCCGAACGGCGTGCTGCCGGCCGCGATCCAGATGCCGCCGGGGGTGACCGCCACATCGAGCGGCAGCGCGCCGGCGTCGAGCGGCACCGCTTGCGCTTGCCCCTGCCGCAAGCGCAGCAGGCCCTGCGACAGTTGCACGGCCAGCACCTGGTCCGGCCCGGCGTAGGCGACCGGCCCGTACACGGCCGCCGGCAGGTCGACGCCGGCGCGCCACTGGCGCACCACGCGCCAGCCGCTAGGGGTGCGCGCCAGCTCCAGCGGGCCGGCGCCGGGCGAACTGAGAAGCACCAGATCGCCGCTCGCTTTCGCTTCCATCGGCAGGGCGTCGCTGGGAATTTCACGCCCCGGCGCGGGCGTCATGGCCAGCGGCGCGCCGTCCGCACCGAGTTGCCAGACGGCGGCATCGGTCGCCACCAGCAGGCCCAGGCGGGCGTCACGGAGGAGGGCGGTGGCGTTGCTCACACGGGCGTCGTCGGACAGCGGCCTGGGCTCGCCGCAGCCGAACGCCTGCACGCCGGCGCCGGCGCGCGCGACGACCAGTTCGGGACCCGCGTACAGCAGTCCGGTCACCGGCTCCCTGAAGCTGGCCTGCGAGCAGTGAGGTCGAAGGCGGCCGTCTTCGTCCAGGGTCATCAGCACGTGCCGGCGCGAGGCCGGGTCGGCCGATGGCTGGGTGACCATCACCAGCGCGCTGGAGCGGCCATCCGGCGCGCGGGCGAGGGCGGCAATGCCGACCGTGGCGGCGGGCGCCCCCTCGGCCAGGCGCCAGCTACGCAACTGGGCGCCGCACTGGCGCGCGTACCAGGGCTGCTGCGCCGCGCCATCGACCCGCATGCCGGCCACGTGGAAACAGCCGTCGCCGCGGTCCACCGTGCCGGCCGTGGCCACCAGCGCCCCGCCCAGGCCCGGGTCCCAGGCGTGTACGCGCTCGCCGTCCCAGTGCCACAGCGAAGCGCCGGCCTGGCCTTCGGCGCCGTCGGGCTCGCGGGCAGTGAGCTGGAACAGCACCGAGCTGCCCCGGCTGGCCGCCAGCACCAGGTCGGCCGTCATGTCGTGCCCATCCATGCCGGGCGGCGCGATCGCCTCGCTGGCGCCATTGCGCGGGTCGAGCAAGACCAGCCCGGCCTGGGTGCCGGCGGCCAGGCGGCCATCGGGCAGGCTGGCCAGCTCCTGCACCACGGCCGACGGCAAGCCCTGCCCGAGATCGAAGCGCATGCTGCGCGCCCCGCGTTCGAATCCGATCAGGCCGCCGCCACGGCTGGCCACCCACAGGCGGCCGTCAAGCACGGTCATGGCGGCGCCCGCCAGGGGCGGATCGAGCACGCGGCGCGCCGCCGGCGCAGGGACGGCGGCGGCGCCGGCCTGGCCACAGGCAAGGGAGGCGAGCAGGGCGGCGAGCAGGCGCCCGTTCAGTTTGGAAGAGGTGCGCATCAGTAGTCGGACCCTCCGGTGGTGGTGATGACGGCGTACGGCGGCGGCACGGTCCACAGGCCGGCGCCGGGCGAGGTGGACAGGCGTTCGTTGGCGTCCAGGGCGTCGCGCGTGCGGGTGCGGTAGTACACGCGCGTCAGATGCCCGCCGGCCTGCAGGGTGGTCCACTGGGCCGCGTTCGGGGTCCAGCTGCCGGAGCACTCGGGCGAGGCCGGGGTGGCGGTGTTCAGGTCGACATTGATCCAGCCGCTGTTGACCGTCGATGCGGGCGAGAAGGCCTGGTCGGTGGACGCCTCGACGATATATTTGGCGTTGCAGATCGCGGTGCCGCTGACCGGACGCGCGCCGGTGCCGGTAAAGCGGAAGCGCGGGCCGGTCCAGACCTGGAAGGTCGGCGCCGGGCCGCCCAGCTTGAGGAAGTCGGTTTCGCGGTGGGTAATGCCGTCCACCGTCAAGTCGTCGCCGAGATCGTTGTCGTTCATGTCGATCACGGCGTCGCCCCCGTTCTCGCCGGTCGGGCAGATGGCCGCGTCCGAGGTGCCAGGGTCGTTGTCGATGCAGGCCGAGGGCATGGCGAACACGCCGCCCTTGGCGAAGCCGGCCAGCACCTTGTTGGTGGTGTGGTTGCCGTTGTGGGCAAACGCCGGCGGTCCGCCGGGCAGGCCGGAGGTGGCCCATTGCTCGACCATTTCGAGTTCCAGGTCGCGCAGCAGGTTATAGATGCCACGGTCGCCGCCGCCCACCGCCCCGGACAGGCCGGCGTTCTTGAGCGCGCGCGTCAAGCGCACGAAATACTGCGGATGCCCGGACGGCCGGCATTTGCTGCGCATGCCCTCGCGCACTTGCCACAGGATCGCCGAACCGATCTGCATGTCGGCGTAGGGGCCGCTGGCGAGGTCGCGGTGTTCCGGGAAATGGTCGCCCGGCGTGGCGGGATTGAACGGCGTGCTCACTTCGTGCAGGCGCGGCAAGCCGCCGCCCTCGTGGTGGCCGCGGCTGCCCTGGCAGTTATTGCTGGCGTTGACGCCGCCCAGGTTCTTGGCGGTCCAGCCGGCGGTGCAGTTGGTGTTGTCGAAGTGGTCGGCCCAGGCGTCGGCCAGGTCGTGCATCAAGCCCATGCCGACCGGAATCGGGCACGGCCCGACGCCGCACCAGTTGGCCGGGCGCCCGTCGGTGAAGCGCTGCACGGCGTTGTGCGCCAGTTCGTGGCCGACGATGGTGTTGTCGTGGGCGAAGTTCATGTAGTTGGGGGCGTTCGCGGTGCCATCCGAAAAATTCGGGCAGGCGGCGTCGAAGTAGCCCTGGCAGGCGCCGAAGTCCATGCTGGACCAGGCGTTGCAGCCGGCCGAGACCGATTCGAGGCGCGGATTCCAGGGGGTGGTCGGGAAGGGCGTGAAGATGCCGTGCGAGATCGATTGCTTCCAGTTCAGATGAAACACGCCGAAATAGTTCACCTGCTGGAAGGTGGGGTTGCCGCCGCTGGCGCAGATCCCGGTGGCGCCGTTGTTGATCGGGGCCTGGTTGAAGTTGGCCAGGGTGGCGCTGCTGCCGCCCAGGGTGCTCGAGACCGACACGTCCTGGGCGTCGAAGCCGTCGGCCTGGTGGTCCACGCGCGAGACCACGCCGGCCAGCTTGAGCGTGTACTGGCCGCCCACCGCCGGGTCGACCGCGAAGCTGCGCACCTGGGTCGCGCCGGTGCCGGGATCGCGCCGCCACACCGTGCCGGTGGCGCTGACGTCCGAGACCAGCGGGCGCATTTTGAGGATGGCGCCGCTGGCGGCGTCGGACCAGACCCGGAACGGCACCGGCCGGCCGAAGCTGACGCCCTCGATGACCATGCGCCAGGCGTAGCGCAGCGCGACGCCGCCGGCGGCGTCGTTACCATACGGCAGCAGCACCAGCGAGGGACCATCGCTCACGCGGCGCCCGTCCACGCTGTCGATGCCGCGCACGGTTTTCAGGGCCGCATAGGCGCGCAGTTCGGCCCCTTCGGCGCTTTGCGGGCGCGCGTTGGCCAGGCTGTAGCGGTTGATGAGCGAACCGCGCACGCTGGTGACGCCCTGGCCTTCCCAGCGCGAGGCCAGCAGCAGGGTGTGTTCGATCGGCACGCCGCCTTCGACCTGGGTGAAGGGATAGGTGATTTCCTGGCGCTCGATGTCGGCCTTGAACTGGGCGAAGGTCAGGCCGCGCGCGATCAACAGGTTGCGCTCGACATCGTCGGTGGGGGCGCGCTTGCCGAGGAAGGCGTCGACCATGTCGAGGGTGCGCGGGCGGGTGGCTTTTTCATTGCCCTGGTATTCGGTGGCGAGCAGCTCGGCCACGCCGGCCAGTTGCGGGCGCACCTGCTCCAGGCCGGTTTCCGGGACCCGCCCGAAGCGGCGCAGGCCGCCGTCGAACTTGAGCGCGGCCAGCAGCGGCGCGATCACTTTATCGGCCACCTCGGTGGAGGACAAGGTGTCGGCCAGGGTGGGCGGCACGCGCATGAAGATGTGGCCCATGTCCTGGCTGGGCAGGGACACTTGCGCGCCCTTGGGCAAGGCGCGCAGATCGACCGCCGGGGCGCGCGCCGGCTTGATGTCGGGCGGGTCGATCGAGGGGAACACGATGTCTGACGGGCCGGGGCCGTTGGCGGCGCGGCGCGGATCGGTGGGCGCGGCGGCCAGGGCGGCGCAGCTGAACGCCAGCAGGGAAATGGCAGCGAACAAGGGGCGCGGCCGAAAGCGGGGCGGGAGCGGGGGTAGAGAGTCCATGTTGCATCCTTCCAGAGAACATCGAACAAGTGACTCACTGAGTATAGGTGGCGTATTTACAGGCAATCTCACACATTGTCACTGTGGTGAAAATGGTAAAAAAATGCTAACGCCGCTGGCCTCGGGCCCTGCCGGCGAACGCAGGATAGGATGAAAGTTATCTCTTGTTTGGAGTCAACATGGCAGCATCCCTGGCAACCGCCGCACTGTACTTTCGCGTGGGCCTGGAGAGCGGCGTCCTGCAAGCCGACCAGGCCAGGGCATGGGCGGTAGCGGTGATCGACCGGATGGACGAACCGCCCGGCGAGATGATCGAACTATCCTGGCAACAGCCGCTGGCGCAGTTAATTGCGGATCTGAAAGCGGTGCAAGGCGAAGCGGATCGGGATCTGGCCTGCCGGGCCTTGCTCGGCGTGCTTAGGAAGCACATGCAATCGGCCGACGCCGACCTCGACAGCACGCTGCTCAAGGCGATGATGGTTACGAGCATGTTCGCATTCACCGATCGTTTCGATACCTTCAACGGTATTGATGATCAATTGCATCTTGCGCAGTGCGGTACGTTCGGAACAGTGCAAGAGTGCCGGGAGGACTTCGACAACGCGATGAAGGAATATGCTTCTGCCGCGCTGGCGTGGTAGGCAGCGCCGATAGCGTATCGCCCGCTTATGCGGAACCGGCCGCCAGGAGTGGGGGCGCAGCCGGCGGAGGCGACTGCACGAAGTCGATGAAAGCGCGCAAGGGCGCGGGCAGGTGGCGCCGGCCCGCGTAGTATAGAAACGGGCCGGGAAAACGCAGCCACCATTCCTCCAGCACCGGCTGCAACTGGCCCGACGCCAGGTAGGGCGCCAGCCAGTCTTCGAACAGGTAGATCAATCCGTGCCCCGCCACGGCGGCATGCACCGCCAGGTCGGCCACGGTGGGCGTGACGATCAGCGGCCCGCCCGGGTCGACCGTGAGGGTCTGGCCGTCGCGCCCGAACTCCCACGGATACACCAGGCCGCTGAGGAACTTGCCGCGCAGGCAGGCGTGCCGCAGCAGCTCGCGCGGGTGTTGCGGCACGCCGCGCCGCGCCAGGTAGGCGGGCGCGGCGGCCAGGGCGAAGCGTTCCGTGCGCGGTCCGATCGGCAAGGCGATCATGTCCTGCTCCAGGCGCTCGCCGTAGCGAATGCCGGCGTCGCAGCCGCTGGCGACCAGGTCGACAAAATTATTGTCGACCACGATGTCGAGCATGATGTCCGGATACAGTGCCATGAAGCGGCTCAGCATCGGCTGCAGGAAATGGCGCGCCGCGCTGACCGGCACGTTCAGGCGCAAGGTGCCGCGCGGACTGTCGCGCAGCTCGTTGAGTACATCGAGCGCGCTGGCGACCTGCGTCAAGGCCGGTTGCAAACGGCCCAGCAACAGTGCGCCGGCGGCGGTCGGCGCCACGCTGCGGGTGGTGCGCTCCAGCAAGCGGATGCCGAGTTGCGTTTCCAGCCGCCGTAGCGCCTGGCTCAAGGCCGAGGCCGACTGTCCGCTGGCGCGCGCGGCCTGGCGAAAGCCGCGGTGCTGCGCAACCAGCGCAAAAGTCGATAAATCGGCCATGGAAGGGCGTTCTGTGCTCATCGGTGCCATCCTCATTGTGCGCAATTGTGTACAACCTGTGCGCGATTACCCCGATTATCACATGCAATGATCCCCGCTAGACTGTGTGCATGGGACGACCTGCAGGCGACGCGCAGGTCGCACTTTCATCCATCCAACCCCAGCCAAGGATTTCCGTGAACACCTATTCGCCTTCCCAACACCCATTCACGCCGGCCCACTGCGACCGTCATTTCAAGCGCATCGGTTACGGCGCCATGCAACTGGCCGGCCCGCATGTGTGGGGTCCGCCGACCGACCGCGCCGCCGCCGTGGCCGTGCTGCGCGAGGCGCTTGAACTGGGGATCAACCATATCGACACGGCCGACTTTTACGGCCCGCATGTGACCAACCAACTCATTCGCGAAGCGCTGCATCCGTACCGCGACGATCTGACCATTGTGACCAAGATCGGCTTTCTGCGCGGCGAGGACCAGTCGTGGCTTCCGGCGGCATCGCCGGCGCAACTGCGCGACGCCGTACACAGCAACCTGAAGAACCTGGGCCTGGACGCGCTCGACGTGGTGAACTTTCGCGCGCCCGGTATGGAAGGCGCCGATGGGTCGTCGATCGGCGCGGCGCTGGCGGTGCTGGCGGACTTGAAGAAAGATGGGCTGATCCGCAATATCGGATTGAGCAATGTCGATGCGCGCCAGGTGGCCGAAGCGCAGCAGATGACCGAGATCGTCTGCGTGCAGAACCACTACAACCTGGTCCATCGGGGCGACGATGCGCTGATCGATACGCTGGCGGCGCAGGGCATCGCCTATGTGCCGTTTTTCCCGCTGGGCGGATTTTCGCCGCTGCAATCGGGCGTCCTGAACGAGGTGGCGGCGGCGATGGATGCCAATCCGATGCAGGTGGCGCTGGCGTGGCTGCTGCAGCGCGCGCCGAATATCCTGGTGATACCGGGCACCTCGTCGGTAGCGCACCTGCGCGAGAATGTGGCGGCGGGTGGCCTGCGGCTCGATGCGTCGGCCTTGCAGGCGCTCAACGCCCTGTAAGCACCTGCGTCAAGGCCAGCATCCGGCGCCGTGCCGGCACGCCAGGCCGCAAGCGACCCTGTCTGGCGCTAACGGCGTTTTTACGCAAGCGCCGGCCGGGGATAGATGAAATTCGGGCAGACGTCGCCGTCATCCCGGCAATACCGCATGAGCAGCTGGAGCGCCTGTTCCACCTCGCCGTAGCTGGCGAGATGGTCGATCCCTGCCTGGTCGGTATCGCGCTCGCACGACAGCATGGCCGTGGGGACCTGCCGCAGGATGCGCAACAAGGCGTGCAGGAAGTCATCGGCGCTCGGCCAGTCGTAGGGACGCGTGCGCTCCAGGCGCGCAAGCAAAGCGATGGTCAGCACATCGGCTGGGTCGGCGTGGCGCGACAGCAGCCTGCCCATCAGCACACCGCCGGCATGGCACAGCAGTTCCCCGCTTTCTCCCCATTGCGACACATAGGGCCGGACCGTCATGCCAGCCTCGCCCGCCGGGCAAACGAGCCAGAAGGAATCGGGGGACCGGGTGAATGGGACTGTCGCGGTACGCTTCATCGGCAAGCGCTCTTACTGTTTTTCCATCGGCGTCGCACGGTCGTCGATCATGCCCTGGTCCTGCCCCTGGGCGGCAGGCGTGGCTTGGCCGCGAATGAACTTGTCGCCGCCGGCGCCCAATGAGCGAGCGCACCACGCGTGGGGCTGGATGTGCAAAACCGCGGCGGTGGCCTCATTTGCCGCCGGCAATATCGAGAAACGAGCCGGTGACATACGATGCTTCGTCGGAGAGCAGCCACAAGATGGCGTAGGCCACCTCGTCGGCCTGCCCGCCGCGTTGCATGGGGATCATGGAGCGCAAGCGGTCCACCCGGCCGGGCTCGCCGCCGCTGGCATGAATGTCGGTATGGATGAATCCCGGCCGCACGCAGTTGACCCGGATCCCCTCGCCGGCGACCTCCAGCGACAGCCCGGTGGTGAAGGTGTCGATCGCGCCCTTGGAGGCGGCATAGTCGACATATTCGCCGGCCGCCCCCAGGCGCGCGGCGGCCGACGATACATTCACAATGGCCCCGCCCGCGCCGCCATTGTTGCGCGACATGCGCCGCACGGCCTCGCGCGCGCACAGGAACTGGCTGGTGATGTTGCTTGAAAATATGCGGTTCAGGCGCGCCATGTCCATCTCCACGATGCGCATCTTGTTTTCGAGCACGCCCACGTTATTGACCAGCGCACTCACCGTGCCGAGCTGCTCATCGACGCTGCGAAACAGCCGCGCGACCTCGTCTTCGTCGCTGACATCGGCCGCCACCGCGATGGCCGTGCCGCCGGCCGCGTGAATCTGCCCGACGATGGCTTGCGCGGCCGCCGCATCCTTCAAATAATTGACGCAAACGGCATAGCCTCGCGCTGCCGCCTTCAAGGCGGTTGCCGCGCCAATTCCGCGTCCGCCGCCGGTGATGATCATGACCTTGCTGTTCATGGAACCTTCTAATCAGGACTTGAAAAAAGTCTCGAACCTGGCATGCTGGAATGCCGGAACCAACAGTGGCACGAATTCCGGATCGCGCAGGGCGATCCACCAAGCTCGATGTCGCCCGTCCTGAAATTCAAATGAATCGTCGCCGAGCATCTTGACCCAGCTGACCTCGATGCCAGAGTCTTCTGGCTGCCCCTGAAAAATCCGGGAAAGCCGGTCAAGACGTGGCTGCCCAGGTGTGAAATCGTACTGGCAATTAATCAGGCTGTTCCGCATCCATCGCTTGAACTGCTCCGAAGTAACACAAATAAGTTGCCAACCATTAATTTCTTTAAGCTCCGGTTCAATCGCGCCAGAATACGGCTTGATGGTCAAAACGATTGCCGCAGGATCCATTTGGTCTGAACTGTTGAGTACGACGCGCACTTGCAAGATATAGCTCCTTATAAAAGAATGGCCGCAGGGGCGTTGCCAACCACGGTTCCGATCGGTATTCCAAACCGACGCGCATGCGAGCCACCTTGATGATCACCGCGTTGGCCGGGGCGCCGGGATGCTGACGACGCCCGGTGACGATGACGTGGCTTCCCGCATCATGCGAGCGACGGGCCAGGGCGTGTCCGATGCCTGAGCCGCCGCGTCAAGTGCTCAGATCGGTATCATCCCACTCATCTCCTGGCGCCAGCGCCCACGTGAGGGCGTGGCGCCGTTCGTGGACGGCGCCGCCATGCGCGATGGGATCGAACCCGGCGGGCACGGTCGTAGCGCCCATTTGCGCACTTCTGACCGCATTGTGCGCACAATAAAATCGATACTCCATCTCGATGACCGCGCTGGCCGGGCGCAACGCTACGGACGCCGCGAAGTCGGCGGCGTCGTCATCCCAGCCCGGCAGGAAGTCGAACAGCATGTCGTCGATGACCTCGTCGGAAATCTGGCTGGCAGCGAGCTCCGGCGCTTGCTCGAAGCCTGCAATCCATGCCAGCGCCCACATGTTTTCCAGCCGCCATCCAACCGTATTGCCGTACAGCGATTGCGCCTGTTCGCGCGGCAGATCGACCAGGACAAGTTCGCTTTCCGTCATCGATGCACGCAGATTGTTGCGTTCGATATATCCCTCCAGGAGCGCCGTTGCGCCGACGTGTTCAGGCATCGCCGCCCACGAAAACACGACCTGCAATGCCATCAGCCGCGTGCATAGCGCGTGCGCATCGCGCAAGCGCAGGTCCAGTTCAGGCAGGGGTAAGGAATTCGCCGGTTGAAAGCCGAGCGAAGCCAGTTCGCTGAAGACGCGTTGTTTCAACGCCAGCGCCTGGTTCGTGATGGTGTTCGATACCGGCACGATGGGTGTGTATGCCGGCCATCTGGCCTCGGGATCGCGTTCCGACACGTCGACGCCATACAGCACCCTGCCATGTGCATCGCGCATGGACGAGGGGGTGAACCATACGGCGTCCAGCGCTACGGCGATCGCCGACAACAAGTCGTACCGTTCGTCGCCGGATTCGGCATCGGGATCGCAGATCGTGCCCAGTGCGAAACCGAATTTTTCGGTCAGGGCGAGCACCTTTGCCTGTTCCGGCGCCTCCGGAAAGCGCGAGAAATAGTCGCGCATGCCGTTCATCTGACGCTGCCATCCTTCCCCGCTGTAGTAAGCGGGATCGTGCGAGAGGCGCAGTTGCTTCTTCTGCGGCGCTGCGCCGGTGGTGACGACGATCTCGCTCCACGCGTCATCCGTCCCGACGATGGTGTACACCGCATTCATTTTCCGCAGCACAGCGATGACGAGTGCGGGATTTTTTGCTTCGGCAAATAGCGTGACAGGTTCGGTCGCCATGGCGTGGTTGATCCTCGAGAAGTGGGTCTCAGTGCGAGACCGGGTGGCGGTGGCGTCCAAGCGTCGCTCCAGCGCGCAGGCAAGCGGGCCATGACCGTGGTAGAGGATGCGTTGTCAGGCAAGCAAACGTCGATTACAGCGCCAAGGTTCTTCGTTCAAGCTCACCGGCCTTATACAACTCGCGAAGGACGGAGTCAATTATAGCGGCGCTGAGTTCGCTTACGACGATCAGGTGCAGTTCACCCAAATGCACTCTCGCGTCACTGCCGTCGACGATATTGCCGACATCATTTAACAGCTGCGGCGTTGCGAAAGACAGCCATCGTGGTCCGCTTGGAAAAGCGATCGTAACGTCGACGGAAATCGACAGCGGTGCTTCAAA
The DNA here is from genome assembly GCF_011682185.1 of Massilia genomosp. 1. Lineage (NCBI taxonomy): Bacteria > Pseudomonadati > Pseudomonadota > Betaproteobacteria > Burkholderiales > Oxalobacteraceae > Massilia > Massilia genomosp. 1. The sequence continues at coordinate 1,245 of NZ_WHJF01000038.1, read as the reverse complement.
TGGATCGTCAATCGTGTAGGGATGCATGGCGTGATTACTATCTGAAATTACTCTACTCTACTTTACGTTTGGGGTAGGTGACTGGTCAAGCGACAGCAATCAGTGGAGGCGTTACCATTGATAAGGAGAGGTCCGCTTCTGGCCGAATGTTGCCATTTTACTCGACAGTATGCTGCTCGTTGGCGAAAGGCAGCTTCGCCCTAAAGCGGACCTTTGATGAAAGTTCAGGTTTAGGCATTAGGCGCAAAATAGAAGTTAAAGCCATTATCGCGCAATACAATGAATTGCTCCACGTCGTCTACGCCAAACAGCTCGATCAGGTCGTTTATGCGCGCGGCATGAGGATTCAGGTGATGCTTCCCGAGGTCCATAGCGCCAACGCCAAAAGCTTTGGCTAAAGCATGACTAGCATCCGAGGTAAATGCAAGAAAAACGTGCACGAATACAATCTCGCCTTCACCCACGCTCGCATAATAGTCGGGATGATATTCTAGCGCCCCAATAACATCCTGCGAAAACGCTCCGATCGCAATGACCTCCGCATCGAGTCCCATGAGCTGAAGTATCCTAAAATTGTATGAGGGGCCGCTTTTGTTGGCCGATAGCGGCCGTTCGAAAGAGCAGGTCCGGTTCACCGCCGTGCCTCGATGAGGTGACGTGTCGAGTAGCTCACGAAGGGCTCGCCCTGGCGCATCTGACGGTCCAGGGCCAGCAGCTCATCGTGGTACCTGGCCACCGAGAAATCCGGTACCCACCAGACGCACTTGCGAAGGATCCAGACCACCGCGCCGAGTAACTGTTTAGCCCTGACCGTTGTAAACGCGCAATTGTAAACATTCCGATATCCGGGCATGATGCCGGTCATGGTAAAACTTGCCCCTCTTCCCGACCTCTCGACTCTCTCGCATCCCGAAAAAGACAAGCTGATCGAGAAACTGCACGCACAGGTCAAAGAGGCCTTGGCCGGTAAATCGATCCGCAAGGACAGCCACAATTCCAGTGTGCCGCCGTCGGCCGATGGCTTGAAAAAGAAGAAAACGAAATCCTTGCGCAAGCCCTCGGACAAGAAGGTCGGCGGGCAGCCGGGCCACGACGGAACGACGCTGATGCAAACGGCACAACCGACCGAGATCGTCGTCCATCCACTGCCGAGCCAATGCGATCATTGCCACCACCAATTGCCGGCCGATGGCGCCCGCGTCACGGCGCGCAGGCAAGTCATCGACATTCCGCTGGCGCCGCGCG
>NZ_WHJF01000389.1:0-489 GCF_011682185.1 Massilia genomosp. 1 | reverse complement strand
CCGCTTTGCACGCGGCCATACAGGTCGAATCCAATCCAAAGGGATCAATGAACGTCAGTGGATTTCCCCCGACATAGCCGTACGTATTGATCCCGCCGCCAAGCCCGATCGGATCGCTCTGCACATACCGCCCGGTTTGCGGATCGTAGTCGCGATAATAGTTGTAATGGAGATTCGTTTCCCTATCATAATATTGTCCGGGGAAACGCGGGTTGTAGGTGAAATTTCCCAGGCGATTCGGGTTTTCATCAGGAGGGGCTTCGCCGAAGGGATCTGCACCGTCCCAGCGCCACACCATCTTGTTGTCGCTGGCGCGCGTGATGACCCGCGCTGTCGCTAGGTGGTCCGCATAGACGTAGTATGCATTTTCTTCTGCACCGCTGGCACGCGGTTTAACCATGGCGACCGGCATCCCCTCCAAATAAATGGTTTCCTGTATCGGCGTCCCGGCGCTGTTGTACTCGCCCACCATCTGCCCTGCCTCGTTGT
>NZ_WHJF01000388.1:0-493 GCF_011682185.1 Massilia genomosp. 1 | reverse complement strand
CAAGTTCGTCGGCTACGTCGCCATGGCGAAGCAATTGACCGGGTGGCGCAATGGTCCTGACACACCTTGACTGAAGGACGCGCCGTGTCATGCGCTGCAACATGCATTGAAGCACTTGGAGAGGGCGTACAAGAACTTCTTCGAGAAACGGGCCGATTTCCCCAGCTTCAAGCGCAAGGGTTGCGGCGACACTCTCCGCTACCCGGACCCGAAGCAGATCAAGCTTGACGAGGCCAACAGCCGCATCTTCCTGCCCAAACTTGGCTCGCTGCGTTACCGCAACAGTCGGGACGTTCTTGGCGAGCTGCGCAACGTCACAGTGAGCCAGTCGGGCGGCAAGTGGTTCGTGTCGATTCAGACGCAACGCGAGGTCCATGGCGAACGCCATTCAGGCACCGGGAAAATCCTGCCCGAACAGCCATTGCCAACGGCGACGAGCGCCATCGGCATCGATGTCGGCATCGCCCGCTTCGCCACGATGAGCGACGGCAGC
>NZ_WHJF01000387.1:0-495 GCF_011682185.1 Massilia genomosp. 1 | reverse complement strand
CCACGTCCATGTTCACTTCCAGGTAGCCCATCGTGGTCTTCGGGTCCTTGTGGCGCATGATGGCTTGGATGGTCTGAATGGGCGTGCCTTCCTCCGACATGAGCGTGGCGCAGGTGCCGCGCAGGCGGTGGGGCGTGATCCCAGTCAGGGAGGTGGCGGCGTTGGCGCGGCGCATCGCGTATCGGGCGAATCCATCCGGCAGCGCCCTGCCCTGCTTACCTGGTGCGATGAGGCCCTGCGGTCGTCGTTGGGGGGCCAGATACGCAACCAGCCAGCGCGGCATCGGCACTGGGACCGCCTCCTTACCCTTGGTAATGCCGGGCGTGAAGGTTCGCCGCTCCCAGTCGATCCACTCCCAGCAAGCGCTAGCCGCTTCCGACTCGCGCAGGCCCAGGCCGTACATGAGACGCACAGCGATGGCGACGGACGGCGAGCGCGTGGTCGCCTTGTCGATCTCTGCCAGCCATTCGTCGGTGGTTTTGGTGGGCAAGGTGG
>NZ_WHJF01000386.1:0-496 GCF_011682185.1 Massilia genomosp. 1 | reverse complement strand
GAAACTGAACCCGATTCATCGTCGCCATAATCTTCTCCCGCCTGCGCCACCGCGCACGCATATGCAAGGTTGGACACGTAACGGCGACCAAAGTTCAGTTATGCTGAAGATCAGCGCTAATCACCTAAATAAATATCCATACATATATGTAATTCCACCGGCGATACTGGAAACGGCGGATGTCTCCCTACATGAGTGTAGAACAACGAATACTGCAAAAGAGTCCAAGTATCCTCAGCTTGTAATTAAAATTGGTTGTGGTGGTGAAATAAAATTTATTGCCGAGACTAAAGGATTAATAAGTCAGGGCATAAACGTGCATGCACTATCAACAGGCTCGCCATCGGCTGCCAGTGGATTAAGTTTTGACGTAACTGTTCAGCCTGAATGACCAGAGCAATCAAAAGTTGTAAACTCTTGGCAATTGCCGCATCATGTAGGCATGCCACCGAAACCACCTCGTGCCGACCTGACCAAGCTGTCCCATGCCGACAAG
>NZ_WHJF01000385.1:0-499 GCF_011682185.1 Massilia genomosp. 1 | reverse complement strand
ACCGGTCGATGAGCACATCATGATTGACCCGATCAAAGAATTTCTCAAGATCGACGTCCACCACGATTCGGAAGCCGTCCTGCACATGTTGCTGTGCTGCGAGCACCGCGTCACGCGCCCGACGGCCGGGCCGGAACCCGTAGCTGTGTTCACTGAAAGTAGGGTCGATCAGCGGTTGCAGCACTTGCAACAGTGCCTGCTGAATCAGCCGGTCGGTGACGGTGGGTATGCCTAACTCTCGCTCGCTGCCATCTGGCTTGGGGATGCCGACGCGACGCACCGGACTAGGCCGATACGTGCCTGCCATCAGCTGCTTGCGGATGGTCGGTAACGCGGTCACCAGATAGCGGCCAGTCTGAGCAATGTCCATACCATCCCCCCTGTGTCAAACTGTTGTGAGACAACTTCATAACTCTAATTAAGGAAGTTGGTACCCACATGGAATCGAATATGACACCAGCAGCAGGACGCATCCAAGACGATATCGATGGTTTTTCTG
>NZ_WHJF01000384.1:0-501 GCF_011682185.1 Massilia genomosp. 1 | reverse complement strand
CGCGTCCTTCAGCCAAGGTGTGTCAGGACCAGTGCGCCACCCGGTCAATTGCTTCGCCATGGCGACATAGCCGATGAACTTGTTACCGGCCTCATGATTTTCTTTTTGCATCGCCAACGCCTTGTTGCAGACGAATCGGCACGCGCCAGCGAAGCGGCGCATAGTGCGCTCTTGCTCGCCATCTGGCATCAGTTCGTATTGATAGGCTTGTCGTCGTTGCATGCTTCGATTATAGTTTGGCCTATGAGTCATTACAATGAAATTCGCCACGGAAGACACGGTGTTTTCCTCATGCACCTACATTTGGTCTTCGTAACAAAATACCGCCGTGAAGTCTTCACAAAAGAGATTCTTGACGAGCTGCGGCCGATATGTTCCAGCGTCTGCACGGACTTTGAAGCGGAACTGGTGGAGTTCGACGGCGAGGACGACCATGTACACTTGCTGGTGAACTACCCGCCCAAGGTTTCCGTTTCCAATCTGGTCAACAGCCTGAAAGGC
>NZ_WHJF01000383.1:0-508 GCF_011682185.1 Massilia genomosp. 1 | reverse complement strand
CGTCAGGGTCCAGGTCGGGGAACATGACCTGCGTGTAGCCAAATTTGGTGAAGTCCTCGATCCGCATCGGGTACAGGATGCCGAGCAGGTGGTCGACTTCGTGCTGCACCACGCGCGCGTGAAAACCATCGACCTCGCGCACGATGCGCTTGCCATGCTGGTCCACGCCTTCATAGCGCAGTTGCGTGAAGCGCGGCACGCTGCCGCGCAGTCCCGGCACCGACAGGCAGCCTTCGAAGGCTTCTTCCTTGTCGTCGGAAAGGGGCGTGAGCACGGGATTGATCAGCACCGTCTGCGGCACCGCCGGCGCGTCCGGATAGCGCTGGTTATCCTTGAAGCCGAAAATCACCAGCTGCAGATTGACGCCAATCTGCGGCGCGGCCAGCCCGGCGCCATTCGCATGGTGCATGGTGTCGAACATGTCGGCGATCAGCGCCTCCATGGCCGGCGTGCCGAACTCGCGCACCGGTTCGGCCACCCGCAGCAAGCGCGCATCGCCCATCTTGAG
>NZ_WHJF01000382.1:0-509 GCF_011682185.1 Massilia genomosp. 1 | reverse complement strand
AGGTTGCGCGATTGCTTGACTTCAAAGTGTGGCATGGCAGGTCAGGTGAAAGTATGGGATGCCATATTTTACTTTGAAATCAATGACTTGATCAACTATTGAAGGAGGCGGAACACGGATTCAGGATACATTAAGCTAGTAGCATTTACTCCACCGCACAACAAATGGTCAGTTATATATAAGCAAGTCAATCTGGAGATTCGGAGGTGCATGCTTTCTAACAATTTTACATGTGAAATATCATTTTTGACGTATAGGCAGTAGTTGTCGGAGACAAGCGCCAAGAAATTTATTCGGAAAACTATCCGGCTTATTTCTGTAGGCATAGCGAAAAATCAACGATGAAAGAACTGATATTATGAGAAAAAATAGTCTTATTGGCGAGCCTCTTGCAAAACTAGCGGAACGGATGAAAATTGCTTGGCAGCGCAAGCGAAAAGTTGGGAGTGGGCGCCCATTTCTGGCATGATTTAGTTCTAACGCTTAATCAAAACGCCCACACCATGAAT
>NZ_WHJF01000381.1:0-509 GCF_011682185.1 Massilia genomosp. 1 | reverse complement strand
GCGTTCGGACTCGCGCTCGGCCATCACCTCCAGTATCTTGTGTTTAAGGCGCCAAGCGGTGCGATAGCAGACACCGAGGAGGCGCATCAGCTCCAGCGCCGCCACATTGTTCTTCGCTTGCGTGAGGAAGTACATCGCTTGGAACCATTTCGTGAGAGGCAATTTACTCGAGTGGAAAATGGTCCCGCTCGTGAGGGTCGTCTGGTACCGGCAAGCCTGGCACTGGAACGTTTTTACCTTACCATGCCAAACCACGTAATGCTCGTTGCGAGCGCACATGGGGCAGACGAATCCGTCGCGCCATCGAATCTTTTCCAGTGCCGCTTCGCACTGCGCTTGCGTCCCGTAGAGCTCCATGAATTGCGTCACACTCATGCCCGCCTGAAACTGAACCCGATTCATCGTCGCCATAATCTTCTCCCGCCTGCGCCACCGCGCACGCATATGCAAGGTTGGACACGTAACGGCGACCAAAGTTCAGTTATGCTGAAGATCAGCGCTAATCACCT
>NZ_WHJF01000380.1:0-510 GCF_011682185.1 Massilia genomosp. 1 | reverse complement strand
GTTCCCCAGCGGGCTTGATGCACACATCGCGAAATAGTCAAGCTACCCCGTCCCGGGCACGGCGGGGAATTTAACAAAAACCGCGTGCAAAGCCCAAATTTACGCGCTTTTCAAAGCCCGTTCACATCAGGTGAGCGTCGCAGCGGTGGACCAAGAGTTGTTCGTGCGCTATGGACTTCACCAGCCCGATGACAGTCGAACCGCTGTGATCTCTCGCGGTCGTGGCGCGCCGGAAATTCGCACAGCCTGTCCAAGGTTCGAAGGCGACGATCTTGTCTTGAGCCCGCAGGGCGTCCGGGACCTCATCGATTGGGGGCTCGCAGTCGCGCTTTCGTATAAAGGGGAACATCGTATGGCAATCAAGGCGGTCGCGTTCGATGCCTTGTAAGCGCTCCATAAACCCCAGACTTGCTGGCTAATCCGAATTTCCGCATTCTTGCTACTTCGATTTGATACCGGAGCAAGCATGGAAAACACGACCGTTTTTTGGGAGAAGCACGTTGCCGCGAT